>JBBQIP010000144.1:0-6508 GCA_038325045.1 Sphingomonadales bacterium | reverse complement strand
CGCCATCGCCACGCTGGCGGCGGGTATCTTCATCGCGCCCTATGCGCTGTTCTCCGGGCTGGCAGGCGGCCTTACCGATGGCCGCGACAAGGCCATGGTGGCGCGCGGCGTAAAGATTGCGGAAGTGGCGATCATGCTGCTGGGCACCGCCGCGCTTGCGCTCGAATCCGAACCCCTTTGCCTCACCGTGCTGGCGCTCATGGGCCTGCACTCCACCGTGTTCGGCCCGGTCAAATACGCCATCCTCCCCCAGCATCTGGCCAAGGATGAGCTGCTCGCCGGCACCGGGCTGGTGGAAGGCGCAACCTTTGTGGCGATCCTGCTCGGCCAGATTGCAGGCGGGCTGCTGCCCTTCGGCTGGGCCGGTCCGGCAGCGGTTGTGGTGGCGCTGCTCGGCTGGGCCGCTTCCCGGCTCATCCCGCCCGCGCCGCCCGCCACACCGGGCATCAAGCTCGACTGGAACCCGTTCACCACCACAAAGGCTTCGCTGGGGCTGGCATTCTCAAGCCGACCGCTCGCCATCGCCACGCTTTCCATCAGCTGGTTCTGGGCCCTGGGCGCCATCTTCACCAGCCAGTTCGTGCCGCTGGCGCGCAACAACCTTGGCGGCAACGAGGCGCTGGCCACGCTGTTCCTCGCGGCCTTTTCCATCGGCATCGCGGTCGGCTCGGCAGGCGTTGTGCGGCTCTTGAAGGGCCGCATCTCGGCAAAGCTGTCGGTGCCGGCGGTGGTGGTGATGGCGCTGGCAAGCGTCGATCTCTGGCTGGCGGAAACACCGTTCGCGGCAGCCCCTGCGGGCGATATCGCCGGCTTTCTGGCCCGCCCCGGCGGCTGGCGGGTGATGGCCGATCTGCTGGCAATGGCGCTGGCGGGCGGTGTCTATTCGGTCCCGCTCTACGGCATCTTGCAAACCCATGCCGGCAGCGGCAGCACCGCGCGCGCCATCGCTGCCAACAACATCGTCAATTCCGCCTTTCAGGTCGGCGGCGTGCTGCTCATTGGTGCCGCACTGGCGCGCGGGCTGCCGGTGCCGGCATCGCTCGCACTGGCCGGCCTCTCGGGCCTGCTGCTCATCCCGCTGCTCAGAAAACTGCCATGAGAACCGGCCTGAAAACCGGCCTGAAGGCCACCAGAAACGCACACACCCTTTCCCCGCCGCCAGCCAGCCGCTAAGGCCGCGCGATGACCACAAAAAAGACCGCACTCATCACCGGCATCACCGGACAGGACGGCGCCTATCTCGCCGAGCTGCTGCTCGCCAAGGGCTATGTGGTGCACGGGGTGAAGCGCCGCGCCTCCAGCTTCAACACCGCGCGCATCGATCATCTCTACCGCGATCCGCACGAGGGGCCGACCGACTTTCACCTCCACCACGGCGATCTCACCGATGCCACCAACCTCATCAGGTTGGTGCAGGAAACCCAGCCGGACGAGATCTATAACCTCGCCGCCCAAAGCCATGTGCAGGTCAGCTTCGAAACGCCGGAATACACCGCCAACGCCGATGGTATCGGCACGCTCCGGCTGCTGGAGGCAATCCGCATCCTGAAGATGGAAAACCGCACCCGCTTCTACCAGGCCAGCACGTCCGAGCTCTATGGGCTGGTGCAGGAAGTGCCGCAGCGCGAAACCACGCCTTTCTACCCGCGCTCGCCTTATGCCGCCGCCAAGCTCTACGCCTATTGGATCACCGTAAACTACCGGGAAGCTTACGGCATGCACGCCACCAACGGCATCTTGTTCAACCATGAAAGCCCGCTTCGCGGCGAAACCTTCGTCACCCGCAAGATCACGCGTGCAGTGGCGGCAATCGAGGCCGGAACCCAGTCCACCCTTTATCTGGGCAACCTCGATGCCAAGCGCGATTGGGGCCATGCGCGCGATTATGTGGAAGGCATGTGGCGCATCGTGCAGCACGAAAGCGCGGAGGATTGGGTGCTCGCCACCGGCACCACCACCAGCGTGCGCCGCTTTGTGGAGCTGGCCTTTGCCGAAACCGGGCGCACGCTCGAATGGAGCGGGGAAGGCGTTCAGGAGCAGGGCCGCTGCGCTGCCAATGGCGCGCTGCTGGTGGCCATAGACCCGCGCTATTTCCGCCCCACCGAAGTCGATCTGCTGCTCGGCGACCCTTCCAAGGCCAAGCAGAAGCTGGGCTGGGAGCACAAGAGCACGATGGAAGATCTGGTCCGCGAAATGGTGGCGGCCGACCGCGCCGCCCTGCGATAATGGCGGCGGCGCCGGTGTTTTCGTTAGCGGGCAAGCGCATCTGGGTAGCCGGCCACCGCGGCATGGTGGGCTCGGCGCTGGTCCGGCGCCTGCAGCGGGATGGCCACAGCGTGCTCACCGCCTCGCGCACAGAGCTAAACCTTGCCAGCCAGCAGGCGGTCGATAGCTGGGTGGCCGAGCAGCGCCCCGATGTGGTGGTAATCGCCGCCGCGCGGGTAGGGGGCATCGCCGCCAATGCGGCGCGGCCAGTGGATTTTCTGGAGGATAATCTCCTTATCCAGACCAATATCATGCGCGCCAGCGCCGCCCTGCCGGTGCAGAAGCTGCTGTTCCTCGGCTCCAGCTGCATCTACCCGCGCGATGCGCCCCAGCCGATGCGGGAGGAGGCGCTGCTCACCGGCCCGCTCGAACCAACCAACCAATGGTATGCTATCGCCAAGATCGCCGGAATCATGCTCGCCCAGGCCTATCGCCAGCAGCACGGGCATGATTTCATCAGCGCCATGCCAACCAATCTCTATGGCCCCGGCGATAATTACGATCTGGAAACCAGCCATGTCATCCCCGCGCTCATAAGGAAGGCAGTGGCCGCGCAGAGCAGCGCTGCCGAGGTGATGACCGTGTGGGGAAGCGGCGCGCCCTTGCGCGAATTCATGCACGTCGATGATCTGGCGGATGCGCTGGTCTTCCTGCTGGAACATTATTCCGAGGCGCCTCACATCAATATCGGCACCGGCCACGAGATCAGCATTGCCGATGTCGCCCGCCTCATCGCCCGCGCTGCAGGCTTCACCGGCCGCCTCGAGTTCGATTCGAGCCGCCCCGATGGCAGCCCGCGCAAGCTCATGGATTCGTCGAGATTAAGCGCGATGGGTTGGCAACCCCGGATCGCGCTCGATACCGGGGTTGCCGATGCCCTGAAGGCGTTTTTGCAATCCGCCCGATAGGCCCATCCAAGGGGGGGAAGCGGGCCTTGAGCCGAGGTTGCAGCCGCCTCAGGAAAGAACTGACAGGTTCGTACCCAGCCGCGCCCGCCGACGCCGGGCAACCGCGCCAAGCACCCCGAAGCCCAGGATCATCGAAAGCCATGTCGATGGTTCGGGAACCGCGGTCACCCGCAAGATGAAATCGTCATGGTTGTCATCGATGTTGTTGAGCTGGTCGTCGAACCCGAAATACAGCACGTTGCTCTTGTAGGTCCCCACCGTGTTCGTGGGGATGAATATGCCGAACGATGGCATCCCGATTGTCGAAGGGTTGACGCCGCCCGACGAGTTGAATTGCACATTGGTCAGGGCGCCAGCGGCAAAATTATCGAGGCCGATCAGCACCGAAGTGAAGTTGCCAACGCCCTGGTTCATGTTGGTTTCCGCAAACGGCGCCAGCGATCCGCCCGTGAACGTATCCACAAAGCCGCTCTCGCTCCCGACATATTCGAACTTCAGCTGCCGCGGCACGCTCAGCGACACCGAAGCACCGCCTGCAGTGAAGCTGCCGAGGCCAAGGCCCGCCAGCGTCGCCTGGAAGTCGTTGTTGGCAGGCACCAGAAAGGTGGATCCCGGCGTTACGGTAAAGGCCGTGGCAAACGCCGGCACCGCAGTTCCAGTCATGGCAACAAGGCCGATAACCGATGAAAGCATAAATCTATTCATGATTTCCTCCTGTTAATTTAAATTATTACGATTTAATTAATACCAGTAAACTTAAGACAGCGAGACAATTTAGATTATGTTCAAATAATCTTGCCTATTGGAAAAATTGTTGCGTTATCAGGTATATTTACCCCGCTTTAACCTCTCAATTTGAAGTTGCATATTCCTGCGTGACGAATAGAGAGTCTAGTGATATAAATTCACGATCATGCTGCACGAATTTGACATTGCTCGCATCGACCTGAACCTGTTGACCCTTTTCGAAGTGGTGATGCAGGAGCGCCACGCCGGTCACGCCGCAGCGCGGCTCAATCTTTCGCCGTCAGCGGTCAGCCACGGGCTGGCGCGGTTGCGGCGGGTGTTCAACGATCCGCTGTTGATCAAGGTATCGGGCGGCCTGCAGCCCACGCCGCGCGCAGTCGCCATCGAACCTGCGGTTGCCGAAATCCTGATGAAGGTGCGCGAGGTGGTGGCGCAGAGCCTGCCGTTCGATCCGGAAAGCTCGGCCCGGCACTTCCGGCTGGGCGCGGTCGGTGGTGCTGCGATGGTGCTGGCGCCGGCACTCATGGGCGCTGTCGAGCACCGCGCCAGCCATGTCAGCATCGATCTGCGCCGTGTGGATTGGCAAAGCTGTATCGCCGATCTCGACCAGTGCGCGCTCGATATCGCCATCGTCCAGTCGGCGGCGCTGCCGGACCGGTTTGTGCAGTCACCGCTTTACGAGGAGCCGATGGTGGCAGCGATGCGCATCGGCCATGCCTATGCGCGCACCCCCACGCTCGAAGGCCTGTGCGCGCACGCGCACGTCGCGGTCACGCTGGGGGAAGGTGATCCCGACCCTCTGGACGCGGTTCTGGCCGGCCACCGGCACATCCGGATGACCGTGCCAAGCTTCAGCATGGCGCTTTCGGTTGCCGCGCGGTCCGATCTGCTGGCGGTGGTGCCCCGGTCAGAGGCCGTGCATCACGCCCGGCAGCTGCGGCTGCAGATCGTGCCGCTGCCAGCCGAAGTGCCGCCCTGCCGGTTCGATGCAGTGATGCTCCGCCAGTCGCTGCAGGATGATGGGCTGGCATGGCTGCGGGCGGAACTGGAGCGTGCCGGCGCCGCCGTGCGCGGTGCTGCATGGCGGGACGGGCAGCTGGAACTGTTCAGGCCCGACCCTGCTGCCGCCTTGCCCGGCCAGACCTTTAGCCGCCCAGCAGGCGGGCTCAGGGCAACCGACAGGCAGCAGGCGCCAATGTCGCGCTTCTAACAGTCAGGCAGCGCTTTCCAGCAGCGCCGGTGCCGGCACCCCGTCCACAATGCGCGCGTCCACCGCATAATCGCGCGCAATCTCGCGCACCGTCATCTTGGCAGACATCATGACAGAAGGCGTGCCGCCGCCCGGCTGGGTGCCCTGGCCCACCAGATAAAGCCCGTGCACATCTTCCGAGCGGTTGTGCGGGCGGAAGAAGGCGGTCTGGGTCAACACCGGCTCCACGCCGAAACCGTTGCCGACATGGCTGCCCAGCACGCTTTCAAAATAATCCGGCGTCACAAAGCTCTTGTGCTTCAGCCGCGCGGCAAGGTCCGGAATATAGCCGCGCTCTTCCAGGAAAGTGAGCACCCGGTCGCAGAGCTTCGGCCCCTCGATATCCCAGTCGAGGCCGGACTGGTTGTTGGGCACCGGGATCAGCGTGTAGGCGGCATGGTGGCCCGGCGGCGCCAGGCTGGGGTCGGTCAGTGTCGGGATATGCAGATATTGCGAAAAGTCCGGGCTCATCACCTTCTTGTCGAAAATCTCGGTGAGCAGCGCCTCGTAGCGCGGCCCCAGAATGATGTTGTGATGGCGCAGATCGGGGTCATTCTCGCGTGCTTCATAGCCGAAGTAGATGACCATCAGGCCCATCGACTGTTTGCGGAACTTGACCAGCGCATCGCGGTTTATCTTGCGGTGCTTCTTGTCCACCAGCTTCAGATAGGTGGTGGCATAATCGGCGTTGGACACCACCACATCGGCGGCAATTGTCTCGCCGCTGGCCAGTGTCACCCCGGTCGCCACCCGCTTGCCGGCGCGCTTCTCCACCTCGATCTTCGTCACGGGCGCGTTCAGCCGCAGCCGCCCGCCCATCGCCTCGAACTTGGCAACCATTGCATTCACCAGCGCGCCGGTGCCGCCCTTGGCAAAATGGATGCCCCAGGTCTTTTCCACAAAATGGATCATCGCATAGATGGCAGGCACCTTCAGCGGGTTGCCGCCCACCAGCAGCGGCTCGAAGCTGAACACCTGGCGCATCTTGTCGGACTTGAAATATTTACTGATGAGCGAAAACAGCGGCTGCACCGCGCCCAGCTTCAAAAGATCGGGCACCACGCCCAGCATCGAGCCAAGGCTGCCGAAATAGGTATAGCCCAGCTGCAGGAACCCGCGCTGGAAGATGGCGCGCGCCTGCTCATGAAAAGCCTCATAGCCCTCCAGGTCCTCGGGCGCGAGGCGGCGGATCTGCTCGCGGGTGCTCACCGGGTCCCCGTCATAATCAAAGAAGGTGCCATCATCGAAATAGATGCGGTAAAATGGCAGGATCGGCACGATTTCCAGCCATTTGGAGGTGTTCGGCCCGCCCGAAATCCCGGTGCGGATGCGGCTGTTC
>JBBQIP010000143.1:0-6595 GCA_038325045.1 Sphingomonadales bacterium | reverse complement strand
TGAAAGGCTGGCGCTGCCCTCCAGCCGCAGGGCCGGCGCCGCCAGCACTGCGCGCGAAACCAGCAACGAGAGGTCGGGCTGCACCCGGAATTCTGCGCTCAGCACCGGCAGGCCGCCCAGAAAGCCGCTGGCGGCCTTGTTCGCAATCTGGTCTGCCGCAACCGTGGCGGTGCCGATTACCACCGCGCCGCCGGCCTGGGGCCTCAATTGCAGCCTGGCGCTGATATCGGCCCGGCCGAGTTCGCCAATCTGGTAATCGGCCAGTGTCGCATCGGCATTCACCCGGTAATCGGCCGATGCCGGCACTACCCGCAGCCCGACCTTCGCCGCAATCCGGTCAGACCGCACGCTAATTGCCTCGCCGCTCAGCACGCCCTTTTGCCAGCGCAGCACGCCATCGGCGCGCACAGCGCCTGCCAGCGGCGCAAGCGCAGGGTCCAGCCCTTCCAGCCCGGTGGCGCGCACGCTTATCGGCAGTTCGATTCCGGCCGCATCGGGCCTGAGCGGGCGGGCCAGGCCGTGCGCTTGCAGCTCGGTGAGCAGATAGCGGTTCCAGCCGATCCGCGGCGCTGTAAGCGTCCAGTCCAGCTGCGGGTCGGCCAGCGATCCGGCCACGCGGGCCTTGAACGAGACTGCCTCGCCGTTAACCTGCGGGTTCAGCGCTGCCGGTGCCAGCAGCCGTGCCTCGATCCGGCCTTCGGCAATATTCTCGCCGCCCGGCTCCAGCTTGCCTGCAAGGTTCAGCCGCAGGGCCGCACTGGCCAGGTTCAGCCGCAGAACCGGCGCATCACCGTCCAGCGCCAGCCGCGCCTCCAGCTTCATCGAGGGGCCGAGCAGGCGCGCCGGGGTGCCGCTCAACAGCTTGCCGCCGGTCAGCTCCCCGCTGGTCACGAAAACGCCCTTGCTGGCGGTGATGGTCAGGCCCGCCAGCGGCTCTGCGCCCAGCCGCGCCACAAGGTTGCCCCGCCACTGCGACCAGCTGCCATCGCCCTTCAGCCCTGCTTCCAGCGGCTGGTCGAGCCCCAGCAACCCGGCCAGCACGCCGCCGGCCGGCGCTACCAGATCGGCATCGAGCTGCAGCTTGTCGCGGTCCGGCTCGGCATCCAGCATCAGGTGCAGCCGGTCGCCGGGGGTGGCGCCCAACTGCCCGGCGCCGATGGTCGCCAAATCGATCAGCGCCCGCACCCGCCCGGCGCGGATATCGGTATCGCCGCCCAGCACCAGAAGCTGGCGCCGGCCCGCCACCGGCGCCTCCACGGTCAGCCGCTCAATTGCCATCCGGCCGATGCGGATATCGAAATTGGGGAGCAGCCGGTCATCGGCGACAGGCAGCAGCTCGGGCATCCGCAGCCACCGCACATCGGGTGCCAGCGCCTCCACGATATCGAGCCGATTGAAGCGGACAAAGGCAATCGGCCGCCAGTCCAGCTCGACCACGGGCGCGCGCAGGAAAACGCCCTTGGGGTCGCGCAGTTCCAGCCCCCTTATGGTGGCCTTGCCCCACAGCGAACCATCGATGCTGCTGGCAGAAAAGCTTATCCCGTTTTCCAGACGGAAGCCGGGAAGCTGCCGCACCACAAAGCCACGCCCGCTTTCAGAATTGAGCCAGAGCAGCCCGGCCACCAGCAGCGCGGCCACCACCGCCAATGCCAGTGCCAGCCCGCGCACTATCCGCATGGGGCGCCGCCGGGCTGCTGCTGGGGGGGCATCGCTCATGCTCAGAAAGCCTGGCCGATGGAGACATAGAAAGCGACCCGCGGGCTGAACCGCCGATTGGTGATCGGCGTGGCAATATCGATGCGGACCGGGCCGAAGGCTGTGTAATAGCGAACACCCACCCCGGCCCCTACCGCCAGCGAGCGGAAGCTGGGCAGGGTGCCGGGAGAGACCTGCCCGGCATCTACAAAGCCCACAAAACCCAGACTGTCTTCGAACAGGTGGCTGCGGAAGCGGGCCTCGATGCTTGCCTCGGTCAGGCTGTTGCCGCCGGTCGGGTTGCCATCGATATCCTGCGGACCCACGCCCTGAAAATTGAAGCCGCGAACCGAGCCGCCGCCGCCGGCATAAAAGCGCCGGTTGGGGGCCACTCTGCCGCGGTTCGCGCCGGCAATGGTGCCGACATGCAGCCGCCCGGCAACCACGATCCGCTCAGCCAGCGGCTGGTAGAGGGTGGCATCGAGCTGCAACTTTACATAGTTGAAGCGTTGGCCTTGGCGCAGCGTGAACTCAGGGCTTACCCGGGTGGTCAGCCGGAAGCCCTTGGTTGGATCAAGCAGATCGTTCGAGCGATCGAAAGTGATCGTGCTGGGAAGGGCGAAGATAAAGTAGGTGGCGTTGGCGTCGAGTGCGGTCCGCTCGGCGGACCGGTCGAGCTGTCGGGTGACCAGAAATTCAGCACCCACCGAGTAGGTTACGGGCTTTTGCCAGATGAGGTTCGATTCGCGCTGCAGGGCCACCCCGACACGCGCGCTGCGTGCCTTGAAGGCGAATTGCTGTTCGTCCGAAAGATCGGAGAGGAGAATAAGCGACTGGTCACGCTTCCGCCAGTTGCTGAAGCTGACCTGTGCGCCCACCCGCTGTTCGCGCTGGGCCGCCACTGCGCTGGTGGTGAGCGCGCCTTCGGGCGGAAACAGGTTGCGGTGCGCCCAGCTGCCTTCCAGCCTAATGCCCTGGCCGGTGTAATAGCCGCCCAGCCCGCTCACCGTGCGCACCGGCGCCGCCTCCACGGTCGCCACCATGTCGATGGTCTGGCTACCCTCCGGCGCCGGCGCCTCGGAGAGCACCGGGCCAACCGAAACCGCGCCGAACAGCCCTGTCCTGACCAGGGCCTGGCGAAGGTCTTCGCGCTGCTTGCCGTCATAGGGTTCGCCCGGCTTGAAGCGGGTCATCACCTGCATATGCTCAGGCGTGAAGCCCTGGATTTCGCCTTCGATCCGGGTCTCGCCGAACACGCCGCGCGGGCCCGTTCTCACCGTCTGGGTAAGATCGGCGGTGCGGGTGGCATGGTCTATCACCACCTCGGGCGGGCTTATCTGCGGAAACGGATAGCCGGCGTCCCCCAGCTTTGCCGCCAGCACCTCGCCGCTGGCAGTCACGGTTTCCGCAACCACCGGCGCGCCGGGCTTGATGTCGAGCAGGCTCTCCGCCAGCTCGATGCCGGATTCGGATGTGGGGCCAGATTCGGGGCTGGCGGGTGGCTGCACCGTTACGGTCTTGAACGTGTAGAGCGGGCCAGGCTCCACCTTCAGCACCACCCGCACGGCATCGCTGGCTGATGCCGGCGTGCTCACCGTGGCGATGGTGTTGCTGCCATAATAGCCCTTGGAACGCATCAGCAGGTCGATGAGATCCCGCGCCTCGGTGACCCGGCGGTTTATCTGCGGCAGGTTGGCCGGTCTGCCGGCACCGGTAACAAGCGAGGAAAGGCCGCGAAACTGGTCATCAAGATCAGCATACTCCAGCCCCTCGATCTCGACCGTGTAGCGTACCTCGCCGATCACCTGCTCGCCGTCGGCGCTCTCGCTGCTTTCCACCACCGGCCAGTCCAGCTCGGGCCAGTCAAGCGCCACACCCTCTGCCACCGGCAGCGGCTCGGCCACGGTTGCAGGCGCGGGCTCGGGCGCTGCAACCTGCGCGATTGCCGGCCCGGATAGGGCCAGCACAAACGCTGTTGCCACGCGCGCCCCGCTCCGTGAGCGCAGATAAAGAAAACGCCAATACACGATAAGGACTGTTAGCCGAGGCACAACAGCGCGCAAGGCGCGTTTGCCCCGGGGCGCTATGGCGCCACTCGGCCCGTCGTGGCAGGAGGGCGCCATGGCCGAAACCGCTCCTCCTGCTCCCGCCGCACCCGCGCCCGTTTCTACGGACCCTTCGGTGCCGCCACCCGCTCGCCCGCCGCAATTGGGAGGCGGGTGTTTCATCACCGCTGGCCTGCTGCTCGGCCCGGCTGTGGGCCTTATATTCGGCCAGGTCACCGCCGGGCTGCTTATTGGCGGCGCGCTCGGCATCGTTGCGGCCATCGGCTTTGTGGTGGCAGCCGCCCGCCGCAAGGATTGAGCTTCGCTGGCTGGTGCCGGCTCAGTTGAGGCGCCGGCCCACCCACACCACCCGGCCGATCACCTGCACGCCGGCGGGGTCGCAATCGTCCCAGCTCGGATAGGCTTCATTGTCCGATCGTATTGTCAGCCGCCGCGTGGCCGGGTTGATGGACAGCCGCTTCACCAGCAGCGCATCGTCGGTCCGCAGCACATAAATGCCGTCGCGAAGCCGCTCCCGGTCGTCGGTGTCCACCAGAATCTGGTCCCCATCGGCTAGCGTGGGCAGCATCGAATCGCCCTCAACGCCTATCACCGTCAGCGCTTCCGGCCGGCCCGAGGCTATCGAGCGCACATAGCGGGACTGGAAGGCGAGCACCGCCAGCGGCGTTTCATCGGAAGGCTCAAGGCCGGGCCCGGCCGAGGCATCGACCGCGAGCTGCGGAATGAGCACATAATCATCCCCCTGCGGCGCCAGCCCCGGGCGCGCCATGATAGCGCGGCCGGCGCCATGCTCCGGCCCGCCGAGCAGCCGTTCGGCAATGCCAAAGTGCTGGGCCAGCACCCGGCGGTCGGTCTCCGAAAGCCGCCGGGGAACCCCGCGCTTCACGAACTGCTGGATGTACGTGGGGTTACGGCCGAGCAGTCGCGACAGCGAAGCATAATCCTCGCCGCGCGCACCGATCAGCTCGTCCAACCGTCTGCGGATGGCATGGCTGTCCATAGGGCGCGGAACCTCCTCTCCCGGTCCGCTGATTTCCGCTTCTACCATAGTTTTTTTCCTAGACTAGTAGGAAAGTCACCCCGATAAATGGTTAAACCTGCCGAATCGGTAGGGACTTCACGAGGTAGCAGAAGCCAGGGAGTTGCGCCGATGACTTTATTGACGAGCGTGGAACGATATCTGAGGCGGGCCGCTGTGGCGCCGTCCCGCTTTGGCCGCGAGGTTGCGGGCGATCCGCGCTTCGTGTTCGACCTTCGCCGGGGTCGCGAGCCACGGGCTTCCACGGCAGCCAGAGTGCAGGCGTTCATAGCGGCGCGCGAGGATAGCGGGCGTGATGCCGCGCGCGATTTGGGGCGGGGCACCAAGGAAAGCGGCACAGCGGCGGTGGTCCGGCCGGCACTGCGCTCGGGCATGCAGGGGGCGCGGTGATGCGGACTATTGGCAACCATGTTGAGGCAGGGCTTTTGCGCGGCATAGCCGCCGCTGCCGGAATCACCAGCACCGATAGGCAAAACCCCATCCTGATTGTCGAGGAGATCGTCAGCACCGATTGGGCGAGCGCCACTTTCATCGGCGCACGGCACCGGCTGGCGCTGCGCCTGCAGGGCACTGCACCAGCGGTGGACGACGCGCAAACGCGCCTCGCCAGCCGCCTGACGGACTGGGAGTTTCGGATCAGCAATCATATCGTTGCCGATATCGAGCTGGAGGATGCCGGTCCCGACCTGACCGGCATGGATCCTCTGGGCAACAGCTTTCCGGCCGGCGAAATCGCCGGGTCTGGGGCGGATTCGACAAGCGGTCCCTCCACCGTGTCGGTCTCCTTCGTCGTTAATGTACTCACCATCCTTGATTAATGTTGAATGTCAATCAGAGCTTGCATCGCCCATGGTTAACAATTCGGCCGCACAGCGGAGCGAGGTGAATATTAAAGCGTTTGAGTAGCACTCAAGTTTCTTCTTGCGTCAGCGCCCGGCGGCTCCTATCCCGTCCAACGGTATTTGAGTGATGGTCAATATTCCGGCTGCGGGCTTTGCCGCCGGGCGCGATGAGGGCGAGCGATGCCGGTGCGGGCCAGTTTTCAAGCGGTGATGCTGCGCGGGGCCATGGCGGGGTTGCTGCTCATGCTGGCCGGCTGCGGTGGTGCGGACGCGCCGCCGCCGGCGGCCGCCGAGTCCGCACTTGCCGTAAGCCTTGCAACGGTGGCCGATGCCGATGATGCCCGCGCCCTGCAGGTGAGCGGCACCGTTCGGTTGAAGCGGGAGACTGCGCTCGGCTTTAATACGGCGGGCCGTATTGCCTCGATTTCGGTTCTGGAGGGGCAGGGGGTTCGCAAGGGCGATGTGCTGGCCCGGCTCGATCCCACCAGCCTGGCGGCCGGCACGCGGCTTGCCCGTGCAGAATATGAGCGCGCCGCCGCCGATACCCAGCGGCTGGAAGGGCTGTTTGCCAAGGGCTGGGTAACCGCGCCCAGGGTCGAAACAGCGCGCGCCACCCTGGCGGCTGCAAGGGCACGGCGGGACCAGGCGGTGTTCGACGAGGCGCTGGGGATCATCCGCGCGCCTTCGGCCGGCACCATATTGCGCCGCCCGCTCGAGCCCGGCCAGATCGTGCAGCCCGGGGCCACAGTGCTGGTGCTGGGCGAGGATAGTGCGGGGCTGGTGCTGCGGCTGCCGGTTGCCGATGCCGATCTTCCCCGCATCCGGCTGGGCCAGAGCGCGGATGTGACCATCGAGGCGCTTGGCCCGGTTCCGCTCACCGCCTCGGTGAGCGAGATCGGCGCGCGCGGCGACGATGCGACCGGCACCTTCCGGGTGGAGCTGCGGCTGCCGGC
>JBBQIP010000142.1:0-6646 GCA_038325045.1 Sphingomonadales bacterium | reverse complement strand
TACTCCAGGCGGTCAACCGCGCCGGCTGCCGCGCGGAAATCAAGGTCGCCTAAAAAATCTCGGCTCTATTTCACTTGTATTTAAGCGGAAGGCAAAGTGCCTCGGGCGGCCGGGGCCTTAGGCCCCAGCCGCCGGAGGCTCTGCTTCAGCCTGACTATAAAAGACCTAGTTCTTCACGTCATCGGCGGTTTTGGTAATCGCCTTGCCGGCTGAACTGAGATCGCGGCCGGCGCCGCCAACGGTGTTGCACGATACCAGCAGCAGCGTGAAAGCCGCGGCAGCCAGGCGGATCATCTGATTCGAATTAAACATGTTAGTACCTCCACAATAGGAATCGCACAGCTTGGCGGGCGCTGGCAAGCATCTTGCCAGCGCCGCACCGGCCCGGCACGAGGGGGCGGTGGATTTCCGGCTCCCCCCCCGTGAACCGCCGCCAGAGCTTGCGGCGCTGCTGCCGGCCGGGCTGGACCCGGCGCTGGCAACGGCGGCCGCCACCGCCTGGGCCACCGCGCCGTTCCTCAAGGGCCTTATGCGAAGTCGCTCCGCGCTGCTGGCAACGCTCGCCGCCGATGGTCCCGAGCGGGCGCTGGAGGCGGCGCTCCATTCCATCGATCATGATGAGCCGGCGCTGGCGGTGCGGTTGCGCCGTGCGCGCGGCGATGTGGCGCTCCTCGTGGCGCTCGCCGATCTCGCCGGGCTGTGGCCGCTCGAAAAGGTAACCGCCGCGCTTTCGGATTTTGCCGATCTGGCGCTCGACAGGGCGGTGGCGGCAGCACTTTCGGAACGCGGGGCGCCCAACCGCGGGCTGGCAGTGCTGGCGCTCGGCAAGCTCGGCAGCCGCGAGCTCAACTACAGCTCCGATGTCGATCTCATCCTCATCCACGAGCCCGATCTGCTGCCCTGCCGCCCGGGCGAGGAGCCGGACGAGGCGGCGGTGCGGATCGCGCGCCGGGCCGTGGCGCTGATCGCCGATCCGATGGCAGATGGCTATGTGGCGCGGGTCGATCTGCGGCTGCGCCCGGCATCCGAGATAACGCCCATGAGCCTGTCGGCGGCGGCAGCCGAGCATTATTACCAGTCCAGCGCCGAAACCTGGGAGCGGCTGGCTTTTGTGCGCGCCCGCGCCGCCGCCGGAGACCCGGCGCTGGGCGAGGAGTTTCTGGGCCGCATCCGGCCCTTTGTCTGGCGGCAGAGCCTCGATTATACCGCCGTGCGCGATATCGGCGCGCTGTCGCTGCGTATCCGCGATCATTGGAGCGCCGGCCAGATGCCCGGCCCCGGCTATGATCTGAAGCGCGGCCGGGGCGGCATCCGCGAAGTGGAGTTCTTCGCCCAGATCCACCAGCTGCTCTGGGGCGGCCGCGATGCCAGCCTGCGCCCGCGCGCCACGCTGGATGCACTGGCCGCACTCGCCGCCGCCGGGCGGATCGAGGACGGGGAAGCCGAGCAGCTCGGCGCGAGCTACCGGGCGCTGCGCACGCTCGAACACCGGCTGCAGATGCGCGCCGATGCCCAAACCCATGAAGTGCCCAAGCTGGCCGCCGAGCGTGAGCAGGTGGCGCTCCTGTCCGGCGCCACCGGCTGGGCGGCGGTGGAACGCGCGCTTGTTGCCGTCATCACGCCGGTGGCGGCGTCTTACGACCGGCTGATCACCGCCGCTGCGCCTGATCCCACCCCCATGCCCGCCGATCATGGCCGCTGGCTCAAAACCCACTACCCCGGGCTGGCTACCATACTGGCGCCGCTCATCGCCGGCTGGCGCGGCGGCAAGGTGCGGGCGCTCAAAAGCCCGCCCGCCATGGCGGCCTTCGAGCGGCTGCTGCCGGCGCTGGTGGCGGGCATCGCGGCAGCGGCCGAACCAAAACGCGCGGCCGCGCGGCTGGACAGTTTCTTCCACCAGCTTCCCGCCGCCGCCCAGTTTCTGGCGCTGCTGGAGGCAAATCCGCGCCTTGTGGCGCTGCTCGGCACGCTGCTCGGGGTGGCGCCGTCGCTCGCCGATGCGCTGGCGCGCACGCCAGCGCTTTTCGATGTGATGCTGGGGCCGGAAGCATTCGAGCCGCTGCCGCCGGCCGAGGCACTGGCAGCCGAACTCGCCCGGCTGGTGGAAGGCCAGCCGTTCGAGACCATGCTGGACCGGGTGCGCCGCTGGACCGGGGAGCGCCGCTTCCAGCTCGGTGCACAGCTGGTGGAGGGCAGGGCGTCGCCGCTCGCAGTCGCCGCCAGCCTTGCCGATCTCGCCGATGCAGCACTTGCCGTGGTGGTGCCGGCAGTCACCGCTGCAATGGTGGAGGCGCACGGCATAGTGCCCGGCGCCGAACCGGTGGTGCTGGCGCTGGGCCGCTACGGCGGCGGCAGCCTCACCCATGCGTCCGATCTCGATCTCATCTATCTCCACACGCAACCGACGGGCAGCCTGTCCGTTGGGGTGAAGCCAATCAGCGCCTCGCTCTGGTTAAACCGCTGGGCGCAGCGGCTCACCACCGCCCTTTCGGTGCCCACCGCGCACGGCGAGCTTTACGAGGTCGACACAAGGCTCCGCCCCTGGGGCGCCAAAGGCCCGCTCGCCACCAGCATCGAGAGCTTTGCCCGCTACCACGCCGGGGAGGCGGAGGGCTGGGAGCATATGGCGTTGCAGCGCGCCCGCCCGGTGGCCGGAGCGGCAGCCGCGCAGGCAGCGGCGGCGGCCGCGGTGCAAACAATCCTCCGCCGCCCGCGTGACCGCGCAGAGGTGCTGGCCTGGGCACGGCAGATGCGGGCCGATATCGCCACGGCCAAGCCCGGGCAGGGGGCTTTCGACGTGAAGCTGGCACCGGGCGGGCTGGTCGATCTGGAGTTCATCGTCCACGCGCTCCAACTGCTCACCCCCTCAGCGCTGGACCCCGACATGGCCAGCGGCATCGAGCGGCTGGCAGCCGCCGGCGCGCTGTCCCGCGCCCAGGCAGACGGGCTGTCTGCCAGCTTGCGCCTGCTCACCGGCTGGCTGGTGCTGCTGCGGCTGGTCGCGCCCGGCCCGGCGCTGGCCGGCGGGTTTTCGCACGCCGTGGAGGCGTTGATCGCAAAAACCTTCGGCCAGCCCGATTTCGCCGCCGCCTGCGCCGAATTGACACTGGCCAGAAACCGCGTGCGGCTGGCATGGGAAGAGCTGTTCCGCAACCATACAGGGGAGAGTTAAGCATGTCGGATACGCTGGAAGCCGGTGCTGCCGCGCCCGATTTCACCCTGCCGAGCGACGGCGAGGGGCCGGTAAGCCTTGGGGATTACAAGGGCCGCAAGCTGTTGCTCTATTTCTACCCCAAGGACGATACGCCCGGCTGCACCAACGAGGGCAAGGACTTTTCCGCGCTGGCCGCCGAGTTCGCCACCTGCGATACCGCCGTAGTAGGCGTGTCGCGCGACAGTGTCGCCAGCCATGCCAAATTCCGCAAGAAGCACGAACTCAGCGTGGCACTCGGCGCCGATGAATCCGGCGAGGTGACCGAGGCTTACGGCGTGTGGGTATCCAAATCGATGTACGGCAAAAGCTATATGGGCATCGAGCGGGCCACCTTCCTCATCGGCCGCGACGGCAAGATCGCCCGGGCCTGGCACAAGGTGAAGGTGAAGGGCCATGCAGCCGAAGTGCTCGAAGCCGCCCGCGCGCTTGGCTGATCCGCCGGCATAATCCGGCCAGACTCGCCCAAATATCGAGTCGGGCTGGGCGCATAAACGTCGCTCATCGAAAATAGTTTCATCCGCCCGCCGCTTTTTTTTCGCAGGCAGGCACGGTTCACCGCATCGGCATAACGGCTGGCCCCCCGCTTGCCGGGGCGGGGTTGTGGCGGCCCGCCCGCCTTGGTTCAACCAGAGTGCCAGCTCGTCGCACCACGCGGCTTTCTGGCTGAATACAGGCGGCGCGGCATCTCCGGGTCACAGGTTCGGGATGGTGCAAAGCTCGTGTTCAAGCAGGCATTCAAGTCGGCGGGGGGAAGTCGAAACGTGCTGAGACTGAAAAAGGTCGCAACCGACCTGCGATCCAGCCTTGCGCGCCGGTTTCCCGAACATCGGTTCACCTGGCATCGGTCCGACCAGACCGTTGTCATAACATTGGGAACACGGCACCAGCTTA
The DNA here is from genome assembly GCA_038325045.1 of Sphingomonadales bacterium. Classification (GTDB taxonomy): domain Bacteria; phylum Pseudomonadota; class Alphaproteobacteria; order Sphingomonadales; family Sphingomonadaceae; genus Sandarakinorhabdus. The sequence continues at coordinate 2,541 of JBBQIP010000142.1, read as the reverse complement.
TGGGTATAGGATCCGCAGTTCTCGTCGCCGGCTGGCTCGGCATCGCAACCACCTCGATGATCAGCGGCAACACCGCCGCCGATACCGAAATGGACCAGCGCCAGCAGGAGCTTTCGGTTCTCGAAACAAAGCTCGCCGCAGCCCGCGCCGAAGCCGCCCTCGTCAAGACCGATCTCGGCCAGCGCGCCGATCTTCTGGAAGCCCGGCAGAAGTTTCTCGCCGCCCTGTTGAGCGGTGAGCAGGATGCCAAGTCGCTTGCCGCCATGCTGCCGCGCGCAACCGGAAACGGCGCGGCCGACGGTATCGCCACGGTGCGGGCGCTGGTGGCGGGCGGTGCAGCTGCCACCCTCAAGCCGGTCGCAGCCCCGTTCGAGGCTATCGAAAGCCAGCAGCTGGCTCTGGTGGACAAGGCAACCGGCGCTGCCGAAGCACGGCTGCGGGAAACCCGGGCGCTCATCAAGAAGCTCGGCCTCAACCCGGACCGTTTTGCCGCCGCCTCCGAATGGCGGGGCCGGCGCGGCAACGGCATGGGCGGCCCGTATATTCCGGCCAGCGCCGATGCCGAGCCACGGTTCAAGGATCTGTTCATGAGCTGGCGCAAGCTGGAAACCATGCAGGCCGGCCTCGCCGCAATTCCTGCCCTTGTGCCGGTCAAATCCTACCGCGCCACATCCGGCTTCGGCACCCGTTACGATCCGTTCAATGGCGGTCTGGCCCAGCATCAGGGTCTGGATATGGCCGGCAGCCACGGCGAGCCCATCTACGCCGCCGCCGACGGCACCGTGAACAAGGCCGGGCGCGCCAACGGCTATGGCAATCTGGTGGAGCTCAGCCACGGCAAGGGCATCGATACCCGCTACGGCCATATGTCGAAAATCCTCGTCAAGCCGGGCCAGAAGGTGAAGCAGGGGGATATGATCGGCCGCATGGGCTCGACCGGCCGCTCGACCGGCACTCATCTCCATTATGAAGTGCGTGTCGATGGCCGCGCCATCAACCCCAAGCCCTTCCTCGCCGCCTCCTCCTATGTGCTCGCCGCCCAAAGCGAAGCCAGCCACGCCCAGCCGGAGTCCGCAACCACCGGCGGCACCATCGGCCCGGTTCTTCCCGAAGAGGAGGGCGCCGAAGTAGCCTCCAGCACGCTGCTGCCCACAAGCGGCATGATGATGACGCCCATCCGCCCGATTGGCTGATCTGCTGCTCGGTTGAAGCAGCGGCCAATAGCGCCTACATCGTCAGGGATGGACGCAAACCCCCGCCTCATGCCCGCCGCCGCTGCCCGGGTGGCCGTAATCGCCGCCCGCCAGGGCAAGCCGGGCCTCAAGCTGCGGCTCTCAGTAGATGGCGGCGGCTGTGCCGGCTTCCAATACAAGTTCGGGCTGGAGAGCGAAGTCGCCGCCGATGATCTGGTGGTGGAAACCGACGGCGTGACCATGCTTGTCGATCCCGATAGCCTGCCCTTCCTCGCCGGTTGCGAAGTGGACTTTGTGGAGCGGATCGGCGCTGCCGCCTTCGAAGTGAAAAACCCCAACGCCGCGTCCGGTTGCGGCTGCGGCTCCAGCTTCTCGGTCTAGCCCCGCCCCGCGCTCCGCCCGTCATGCGCATCGCCACCTTCAACATAAACGGCATCGGCGCCCGGCTGCCGCGCCTGCTCGAATGGCTGGAAGCCACCAAGCCAGACGTCGCCTGCCTGCAGGAAATAAAAACCGCAACCGAACGCTTTCCGTTGGCCGAACTCGAAGCCGCCGGCTGGCACGCGCTCGTCCACGGCCAGAAGGGCTTCAACGGCGTCGCCATCCTCAGCCGCGAGCCCGCAACCGAGACAATGCGCGGCCTTCCGGGCGACGATACCGACGAACAATCCCGCTACCTCGAAGCCGATGTGGCAGGCGTCCGCATCGGCTGCCTCTATCTCCCCAACGGCAACCCCCAGCCCGGCCCCAAGTTCGAATACAAGCTGGCCTGGATGGCCCGGCTCGCCGCCCATGCCCGCACATTATTGGCCAGCGGCGGCCCGGTGGTGCTGGCGGGTGATTACAACGTCATCCCCCATGATAACGATATCTGGTCACCAGCCGCCATGGCCGATGATGCATTGATGCAGCCCGCCTCCCGCGCCGCCTTCCGCGAACTCCTGTGGCAAGGCTGGACCGATGCCGTGCGCGCCCTCCACCCCGCCGGCGGCCCCTTCACCTTCTGGGACTATCAGGCCGGCGCCTGGCCACGCGACCACGGCTTCCGCATCGACCACCTGCTCCTCTCCCCCGCCGCCGCAGACCGGCTGCTAAACGCCGGCGTGGACCGCGAAGCCCGCGGCGCCGAACGCGCGTCCGACCATGCGCCTACTTGGGTTGTGCTGCGCTGAGGCGCCGTTTTGCCTCCGGCGGCAGTTATTATGCCTCCGGCGGGGGGGGGGGGGGGGGGCCCCCCCCCCCCCCCCCCGGCGCGCGCGCCCGGCGGGGGGCGGGGGGGCACCCCCAACCCCCCCGCACAAGGACCCGCCCCGCGCGGGGGCCGGCGCGCGCGGCCGCCGCGGCCCCC
>JBBQIP010000141.1:0-6647 GCA_038325045.1 Sphingomonadales bacterium | reverse complement strand
TGGCGGAGCGAGCCGGCGGCAGCGTTCCTCGGGTTGGCGAAGCGCTTGGTTCCCTCCGCCTCGGCCCGGGCGTTCAGAGCTGCAAAATCGGCGTGCAGCATATAAACCTCGCCGCGCACCTCCACCACATCGGGCGCGCCGGCCGGAAGGGCATGGGCCAGCCCGCGCACATGGGCCACGTTGGCGGTCACATTCTCGCCGGTGCTGCCATCGCCGCGGGTGGCGGCGTGCACCAGCCGCCCACCTTCATAGCGCAGCGAGCAGGACAGGCCGTCGATCTTGGCTTCGGCCGCCAGCAGCACCGGCTCATCCTCCGCCAGCCCCAGAAAGCGGCGGACCCGCGCCACGAACTCGCGCGCTTCATCGGCATTGAACACATTGTCGAGGCTCAGCATCGGCCGGGCATGGACGATCTTGCCAAAGCCGCTGGCCGGGCCGGCGCCCACGCGTTTCGAGGGGCTGTCAGGCCGCACAAGGGCTGGAAACATCGCTTCCAGCTCGCGGTTGCGGCGCACCAGCGCATCATAGGCCGCGTCGCTTATGCTGGGGGCGTCCTCGGTGTGGTAGCGGCGGTCATGCTCGGCAATTTCGGCGGCAAGGCGCGCCAGTTCGGCGGCGGCGCTATTCTCTTGCGAGTCCTCGGAGCTTGTCATGATCAGCCTTTAGCGACATGTCAGGCTGGCGCGAAGTCCCGCCACTTCCGCACTCAATCAGCCAATGCGGCTGCCAGAAATTGCTGCCCAGCCTCCCGGGTCACGATGCCAACGCCCCGCGCGACATTCTCACAGAAACCGCCCACCGACGAATCACGTTCCACTCTCACACTGATCTGCTTTGCCGCCGCACTGTCCGGCCATTTGCTGCCGACAAGCATTACCGTGGTAATGCACCGGATGTTCATTTCGGCTACCTCGATGCAGCGCCGATAGGAACGAGCCTGCGAAAGTGCAATGATGATTTCCGGACCGGTCGCCGCCACCTCCTGCTCGGTCTTCAAATCTTCAACCAGCTTTTGCATCATCGCTGCCACGTCGTTTGTAACCGCAACCGCGCAGTAATTGCCCAGTGCCAGTGTTTCATGCTTTAGCGCCGCAGCCAGCCTTATGGTAAACAATGGCCTTGCAGATATATCCGGAAGCGGACTTATGGGCGCGATTTTCAAACGCTCGGCTTCAGACGCGAATTTTTCTGGAGTGAGCGCTGCATAATCGACGTTCCGGGCGGCAGCTGCGCCTACAATGCCCAAAATGGCGATAAGCGCCGCCGGTACCGGCCACCTCACTGGGCCACCCCGGGGTCGCTTTCACCCTTGATGCGGGATTTGCGGCCGGCCAGCACGCGGACAGTCTCGCGCGCGAATTCCCGCGCCATAAACTCCCGTGCCGCACCGCGCGCCGCTACATCGAGACCGAAGCCATCACCATAGGTGTTCACCACGTCGATATGGAACATGCCCATTGGCGCTCCGCTTGCAGCATCGAGAACTTCGACCATGCCGGCAATTTGTTCGTTGGTTACCCATAGGATGGCAAGGGCCGCACTTGGCACTTTGAGAACGTCCAGCGTCACCACCAGCCTGATTTCGTGCGCGCCGCTCAAATTGAATTCGGTGGCGATATCGCGCATCACCAGCGGAAACATGGCGGCGGTCGGCAGAGCGGCATAATCGTCCGAACTGGCCCCGGGTCGCTTTGCCTGTTTGGCAGCAGCACTATCGAATTTGGCGACCATTTTTTCGGCGGTGGGAGCCGCCTTGATTTCAACGGCAACAATCCGGGAATTGTCGATGATCGACGCATTGAGCGGTTCAACGATCCGCCGCGCATCCTGCGCGTGCGCCGACACTGCAAGCATCGCCAGAAGCAGTCCGAAAAACCAGCGCATCGTTCTGCCCCCCACTGGGGAAATAAACTATCCTCTCTTTGGAAAACAATCAATCAGCGGACCGCGGCAAAGCCGCGGCTGGCGTCAGACGGGTTCAGCGCGCGAGGGGCTCGCCGCCCCGCCGGCCGGGCTTGCGCCTGTCGGCGCGCGGCCCGCGCGCTCGCGGCGCTGCGCCTAAAACCTGAACCCGACCGTCGCGTTCCAGGTGCGAGGATCCCCGAAATACACCGTCTGGATATTGCCCACCGCGCTGAACTCCTGCCCGTCGGTGCGGTAGCGGGCGTCCCCGGCGTTCTTCACCGCGCCGCGCACATACCAGCGGCCATTGTCCACATCGAGCTGCACATAGGCATTGGCCACCAGATAGCCCGGCTCGCGCAGGTTGTTGCGGTTGTCCACGCTCAGGAAATGCGCATCCACAAAGCGCGCATCGCCGCCGAAGGTTAGCCCGGTGCCGTCGCCGAGCGGGAACCGGTAGTCAGTCCCCACCGTGAGGGTGAGCGGGGGTGCGAAGGCCGGCTCGCAGGTAACGGCATTGCCGGTCGGGTTGCACGAGAAGGTGGGCGGGCGACGGCTGTCGTTGAACTCGCGGTACTCTGCATTCAGATAACCAGCCGATACCCGCACGTTCCAATTGTCGGTCGGGCGGACCGCCGCTTCGGCCTCAAGCCCCCAGATGCGCAACTTGCCGGCATTGAGCACCGGGAACACACCCACGGCACCGCCGCCGACACGGGCCTGGAAGTCGTTGTAATCCGAATAAAAAGCGTTGGCGCTGAGGCGGACACGGCCGCCGAGGAAGCTGCCCTTGGCCCCGGTTTCATAGGTCCAGACGGTTTCCGGGCGGAACTGGGTGATGATCTGCGGCACGCCGTTCACCACCTGCGTCAGATCGGCAATGCCATTCGCACGACCGTTGAAGCCGCCGGATTTGAAGCCACGGCTGGCATTGGCGTAGAGCAGCGTGTCGGCGGTCGGCTTGTAGGAGAGCGTGAGCGTTGGCGTCCAGGCGCCGAAGCTGGCGCGGCCATCATCGTTGAACGGCGCCGGCAGGCTGCCCGGAAAGCTGAACGGCGGGAACAGGCCCTGAAAGGCTGCACTGGTGGCAACCGTGGTCAACCGGTCATAATCGCGGTCTTCACGGGTGTAGCGCAGGCCGGCCGTGGCGGCGAACTTGTCGGTGAAATTATAGGTCGCCTGGCCGAAGGCGGCATAGCTGCGGGTCTTTTGTGAATCGTCGATGAAGCGGGTGAAGGGGATGCCGAACAGATCATCGGCATAGGCCTCCTGATGCGAAGCGATGGTTTCATCGAGATAATAGAGGCCGAAGACACCGCTGAACCGCTCGGTGTTCCACTTGAGCTGAAGTTCCTGGCTGAACTGCTTCTGGTCGATGCCGACAAACACATCGCCAAGCTCGGCTTCGGTGGCGTCGATATCGATGAACAGATCGGGGCGGAGCTTGCGATAGGCCGTGATCGAGGTGAGCATCAGCGCATCGGAAAGCTCGAGATTGGCAGTGAGCGACACGCCCCAATGGTCGAGCCGCTGGCCTTCATCGCCGGTAAAGCTCGTCGATGCCCGGAAATCATATTCGCCGTAAGGATTGGCCGGGATCGGGCGGATGCCCCCCAGCGGGGCAGTGGCGTAGCCCAGCGTCAGGGCGTTGCGCTGGCGGGTGTAATCGCCGGACAGCAACAGCTCGAGCGTCTCGGTTGGCTTGGCGCGCAATATGGCACGGCCGGTGAGCGAATTGCGGTCGTTATAGCGGCGGTCGGTGCGGGGGTCGGTCACCAGCCCGTCGCGCTTGTCATATTGGGCGGCGAGCGACAGCGCCAGCTTGTCCGCCACCAGCGGTGCCGAGACATAGCCGTTCAAGAGAATCTGGTCGAAGCTGCCGTACAGCGCCGAGGCTTCAGCCTTCAGCGTGCCGAAATCCGGCTTGCGGCTGACGATCGAGATGGCGCCGCCGATGGTGTTCTTGCCATAAAGCGTGCCCTGCGGCCCGCGCAGCACCTCGATCCGCTCGACATCGCCGAGGCTCAGCAACGCGCCCTGGATGCGGCTGAGATACACTCCGTCCACATAGACGCCCACTGCCGGATCGAAGGTTTGCAGCGCATCGGGCTGGCCGATCCCGCGAATGAAGATGTTGGCGCTGGCCGCCGAGCCGCGACCCTGCACAAGGTTGAGGTTGGGAGCAGCGCCCTGCAGGCCGGACAGGTCGATTGCCTGCAGCTTGGCAAGCGCAACCTGATCAAAGGCCGAAACCGCCACCGGCACATCGATAAGCCGCTCGTCACGCCGGCGGGCGGATACGATGATCTCGGCCTCGTTCACAGCCGTTCCGCCAGCGGTTTGCGCCATGCCGGCAACCGGCATCAGGCTGGCGAAGGCGACACTGGCAATCAGGGTTGCGCGGATAGAATAAATGGCGGCCATTGGCTCTCACTCCCAGGGAAGAAATCAGGCGGCTTGCACCGCTCTTGCTTCGTGCACTAATGAAAGTTGAACCACTGTTCAAGTTGGGACCGATGGCACCCTCACCGAATACGCCGCCACTGTCACCGAAAGGCAACGAAGTTGCCGGGAGCGCTGCTGGCCACGCTGCTGGCCGGCAGCCACGCAGCACGCGCGGCCAGAAGACCAGGCGGGCCATCCTCGATGCAGCGGCGCTGGAGTTCGGCGAGCGCGGCTATCATGAAGCCGGCATTGCCCGCATCGCGCAGCGCGGCGGCGTGGCGATAGGCAGCTTTTACACATGGTTCGATTCGAAAGAGGCGGTTTTCCGCGCGCTGGTGGCCGATATGAGCATGCAGGTGCGCGAAAGCGTGGCACCGGCCATATTGGCAGCGCCCGACCGGCTGGCCGGAGAACGCGCCGGCATTGCCGCCTTCCTGCGCTTCGTGCGCGCCCACAAGGCGCTCTACCGGATCATCGATGAAAGCGCCTTTGTGGCCGAAGATGCCTACCGCGCGCATTATGAAAGCATCGCCGCCGGCTATGCCTCCTCGCTCACCCAGGCCCATGGGCGCGGCGAACTTTCAGATGGCGACATGCAGGTGCGTGCCTGGGCCATCATGGGGATGAACGTGTTCCTGGGCCTGCGCTTCGGGGTATGGGACGAGAGCCACAGCGCCGATGCCGTTGCCGCCACCGCTGCCGAGCTGATCAGCGAGGGGCTGCGCGCCCGCTGACGGCGGCCCGGATTTTCTGCTATCGGACGGGCCATGTCAGCGCCAAGCCTGGCCCGCCGGCTGTTCCTGATCCGGCTGGTTCACACCATTGCCTGGGCGATCTTCGCCGGCGCCATCTTGGCTGTTCCACTGGCAATATTCTCTTGCAGAAGCACGCTGGCCATGGGCCTCAGCCTGCTGGTCTGGGGCGAAGTGACGGTGCTGGTTGCAAACGGCATGCGGTGCCCACTCACCAAAATCGCTGCACGATATACCGAAGACCGGACCTCCAATTTCGATATTTTTCTTCCGGTCTGGCTGGCGCGCTGGAACCAGCTGATATTCGGCTCGCTGTTTGCAGCCTCTCAACTATATCTTTTGATATCGCTGGTCAGCTGATCTTCTGAACGGCCAGTTGGTCACCCCGCCAGCCCATAACGCCCACCAGACAAACACCGGCTGAAAGGCAAGGCGCGGCGCATGATAGCCCCAGCCCAGCACTGTGCCGCCCACCGCCACGCCCGCCAGCGCATGGTGGATATTGGCCGGAAAAACCACCACCGCATAGGCCGCCATCAGCCAGCCCCCCAGCCGGTTGGCGGGCGCCCGGGGCCAGGCCAGCAAAAGCGCCCCCACCAGCTCCCACACCCCGGTAAGCTGCACTACCACGAGCGGAAACGGCACCCAGCCCGGCATGATCGCCAGAAAGCCGCCGGGGCTTTTGAGGTGCAATACGCCGGCCACCAGATACACCAGCGCCAGCAGCCAGCGCGCCAGCCGTCGCCCCCAACCATCAAGGGAAGCGAGGCCCGCCGCGCTCAACCCGCCAGATCGCTGTTCAGCGCCACCTGCAGTTCGCGCGGCAGGGCGAAGCGCTGCTGCGGCAGATATTGCAGCATCATCACCATCCCGATCTGGCGCACCCGATCGACCTGGAACAGCGTGCCGGCCGCCCCGCCCCAGCCATAGCTGAAAGCCGGCGTGCCATCGGGCGAAAGCGCCAGCGTATCGAACAGCGTGAGCCGCCCCGATGCGCCGAAGCCGTTCGATTCCTCGTAGAAAACGCCGGCGGGCATGATATTGCTCATCGCCCGCTCGGCAGTGGCCGGGGCCAGAATCTGCCGGCCCTCAAGCATGCCATCGTTCAGCAGCATCTGCACGAACCGCGCATAATCAGTGGCGGACGATAGCAGCCCGCCGCCGCCCGAGAACATCGCAGGCGGCGAGGCCCAGTCGCTCAACGCCCGGCCATCTACCAGCACACCCTTGTCGATGGGCTTGCCGGCGCCGTCCACCCAGGCATAGGCGCTCGACAGCCGGCCGAGGTCGCGCGGGCCAATCTGAAAGCCGGTGGAGGCCATGCCCAACGGCTTCAGCATCATCCGCGCCATCGCCTTGTCGAGCGGCTCGCCCGTAACCCGCTCGATCAACCCGCCGAGCAGGTCGTTCGCCACCGAATAATGCCAGACCGCCCCCGGCTCGCTGAGCAGCGGCACGCTCGCCAGCCGCTTCATGAAAGTCTGCAGGTCGGGAATCGCCCCGTCTCCGGGGGCAAGAAACCGGCTGGAAGCGCCCGGCTGCAGCCCC
>JBBQIP010000140.1:0-6720 GCA_038325045.1 Sphingomonadales bacterium | reverse complement strand
ATCGTCGCCCATTCGCTCTACAAGGCACACGCCTTCCTCAGCTCGGGCAGCGTGGTTGACCGTATCCGCGCGCCCGAGCCGCTCGATCTCGGCCAGCCGGTGCGCTTTCTCGATGCGCTGGCCGGCTTTGCGGCAGCGCTTGCGCTGTTCACCGGCATCGGCTGGCTGTTCGGCTATACGCCGGCTGCCGATCCGGCGGTGCTCGGGCTGGGCGCTGTCATGGTGATGGGTGTCATGCTGCTGGTCACCCAGGGGCTTTCGGGCGCCACCCGCTCGGCCATGCTCGGCCGCTGCCTTGCCGGCGCTGCGGTGGTGACCACGCTCTACTTCGCCCTGCAGGCGGGCGCCCGGGCGGTTCTCGGCAGCGCGGTGCCGCAAATCCCCACGCCAGACCGTACCGGCCTTGCCGTTGTGTTGGTCGCGGTGGCCTCGTTCGCCGCTGTCACGGTCGCCCAGCTGCTGGCGCCGCTCTGGCTCACCCGCCCCGGCTTTCAGGCCGTGCGCATCCATTTCGCCAACGGCCTCTACGCCAATCTGGTCTGGAACCGGATGATCGGCGCCTTCCGTATCGCCAGCCGCTGACAGCGGACCGCTCTTTCAAAGGACCTCCCCATGGCCACAAAATTCGCCCCCAAAATGGCACCTGCCGCTTCGACCGATATTGCTGCCGCCGCCGATGCCGCCATCCGCAGCATCGCGCCGCTATGGCCGCTGCGCCACTTCGTTGCGGTCAACCCTTTCCTCGGCTTTTCCGGCCAGCCCTTTGCCGAAGCCGCCCAGCGCATGGCGTCGGGCATGGGCGCGCGGATGACCATGGACCGGCGCTTCTACGGGGATGCCGTCCGCTCCGCCCGGATCACCGATACCGATCTTGAGGAAGCCATTGCCGATACCCCAGCCGGCCCCGGCATTCCCAGAACCGCGGCCGAGGCCCGGCTGCGCAGCATCGGCCCCAGCCCGGCAAAGGCGCCGCTGCTGCCACTGGTGGCCGATGTGGTGGCGCTGCATGGCGGCACCGACTGGCCGGCGATCCTGGTGCAGCACCAGGGCGCGTTTGCGGCCCGGCAGTTTGATGAAGGCGAGGCCGCCTGGGCCAGCCCGCACCGCGAGCGGGGGGTGTGGGCCACCTACAGGCAGGAGGCGCGCCACGATCTCAGCCTTGCGCTGCACGGGCTGAAAGGCGCCCGCGCCAATATCACGGCGCTCCCTGAAGATGCCCCGGCAGCCATTGCCCGCGCCACGGCGGCACTGGGCCTCGACGGGCTTCCGGAAGCATCGCTCGCCGCCTGGTATCACCGGCTGCTCGCCGGCATCGGCGGCTGGGCCGGCCATGCCCGCTACCGGCTGTGGCAGGCGGAGCTCTACGGCAAAACCGATACCGCCCTGCTCGATCTGCTGGCCGTGCGGCTCGCCGGCGAACTGGCGCTGCTGGCCAGCCTGACGCCCGGCACCCCTGCAATGACAGCCTGGCTGAAGGCGCGCGACCAGCTCGCCACGCCGCCCGAGGCCCAGCCCGATATCGCCTTCGATTGCCTGCTGCAGCTGGCCTATGAAAAGGGCTGGCAGCGGGAATTTCGTGCCCGGCTGGAACACGCCCCGGCAGCCCCAGCGCGGCTCACCAAGGCGGTGCAGGCGGCGTTTTGCATCGATGTGCGCTCCGAAGTGTTCCGCCGGGCGCTGGAAAGCCAGTCGCCGACCATCGAGACAATCGGTTTTGCAGGCTTTTTCGGCTTCTCGCTCGAATATCTGCCGCTCGGCCAGTCCACAGGCGGCGCCCGCTGCCCGGTGCTGCTCACGCCCGGCATCACCATCGCGGAAACCGTGTCCGGTGCCGATGCGGCCGAAACCGCCGGCATCCTTGCCCGCACCCGCATCAGCCGGCGCACTGCCGAGGCGCTGGGCGCCTTCAAGCGCGCCGCCGTTTCCAGCTTCGCCTATGTGGAGACGCTGGGGCTGACCTACGGCGCCAAGCTGGTGTCGGACAGCCTTGGCTTCACCCGCCCGGTGCCGCACCCCAATGCCGACGGCCTTGATGCCGGCACCGTGGCACGCCTCTCCCCGCAGATCGCCGCCGGCGAAGTGGCCGGCCGCGAAACCGGGCTGACGGCAGAGGCCATGGAGGGCGCCGCCGCCGCCGTGCTGGGCGCCATGTCGATGACCAAAGACTTCGGCCGGCTGGTGATGCTCGCCGGGCACGGCTCCACAAGCGTCAACAACCCGCACGCCACCGGCCTCGATTGCGGCGCCTGCGGCGGCCACGACGGGGAGGCGAATGCGCGGGTGGCAGCCGATATTCTCAACCAGCCGCATGTGCGAACAAGCCTGGCCGCCAAGGGCATTCATGTGCCGGCGGAAACCTGGTTCATCGGCGCGCTGCACGATACCACCACGGATGAAGTGCACCTGTTCGATGAAGCCCGGGTGCCGGCCGCCCTTTCGGAAGATCTGGCGCAGCTTAAGCGCTGGCTGGCCGCCGCCGGGCGTGAGGCACGGACCGAGCGCGCCCTGCTGCTGCATCTCAACCCCGGCGCCGGCATCGACGGCCAGATCGAGCAGCGGGCGCGGGACTGGTCGCAGGTGCGGCCCGAATGGGGCCTTGCCGGCTGCGCGGCCTTTGTGGCCGCACCCCGCCACCGCACCCAGGGCATCGATCTCGGCGGCCGCTCCTTCCTCCATAATTATGATTGGGAGCCGGACAGCAAGGGCGGCTACGGCGTGCTCGAGCTCATCATGACCGCGCCGATGGTGGTCGCCAGCTGGATCAGCCTGCAATATTATGGCTCGTCGGTGGATAATGTGGCGTTCGGCTCGGGCAACAAGGTGCTCCACAATGCGGTGGGCGCACTGGGCGTGCTGGAAGGCAATGGCGGCGATCTGCGCACCGGCCTGCCGCTGCAATCGGTGCACGACGGCGAGCGGCTGATCCACGAGCCGCTGCGGCTCTCGGTGGTCATTGAGGCGCCGATGGAGGCGATGGACGCGGTGATCGCCAAGCACGCCGGCGTGCATGATCTGCTGCGTAACCAATGGCTGCACCTGTTCGCCATCCAGCCGGATGGCAGCACCCGGCGCTGGGCGGCAGCGGGGACATGGAAATAGCTCGAACAGACAAACCAGCCCCCTGCGCATTCACTGGCGAAACCATCCTCATCGCCACAATGCACGGGAAGGAGCGGGTCATCGGCCCGCTCCTCTACGGGTTTCTGGGGGCGCACAGCCGGCCTTCCCAGGGGCTCGATACGGATCTATTCGGCAGCTTCAGCCGCGAAGTAGCGCGGGACGGCACTGCGTTCGATGCCGCCCGCGCCAAGCTGAGCGCCGCCCGGGCGCTCACCCCTGGCGCGCGCTTCGTGCTGGCGAGCGAGGGAAGCTATAATGCCCACCCGCTGCTTCCGGGGCTATCGAGCGGTCATGAACTGTTACTGCTCGGCGGGCCGGATGGCTCCGAGCTGGCCGCCGGCTATTCCGGGCTAGCGGGCTTTCACGCCTACCGCGCCGTAACCAAGCTAGAAAATGCCGAAAGCTTCGCCGTTGCGACCGGCTTCCCGCTGCAAGGGTTGATCCTGATGCCCGCCGCCGATAGCCAGCCGGCACCGGGACCAGTGGTCAAAACCGCCACCAGCTGGCCAGCATTCCGCCAAGCTGCTGCCGGGCTGCTGGCGGACCACGGCGAACTCTGGATTGAAACGGACCTTCGCGCGCACCGGTCGCCCGGCCGCCGCCGAGCCATCGCCCGCGCCACACTGGCGCTCGTCCGCAGCCTCACCAGCCCATGCCCGGCCTGTGCGGCGCCGGGCTTCATATCGTCCCAGGCCGAGCCCGGCCTGCCGTGCGCTGCGTGCAGCACGCCCACCGGCCTCGCCTCTGCGCATATCCGACGGTGCGGGTCTTGCGGCGAGCATAGCCGCACGCCGGTGCGCGCCACTCGCGCCGATCCGGCGTTATGCCCCTTTTGCAACCCCTGAACCGGGGCGATCTCTGCCTCGAAAAATGCTGGTGCGGGCGGTCGGGCTCGAACCGACACTCCTTGCGGAACGGGATTTTGAGTCCCGCGCGTCTACCAGTTTCACCACGCCCGCACAGCAGCGCACGCGTTGCCACAGCCGGCGCTTCTGGACAAGCGCCCGGCCTGCCCCCACAGACAGCCGATATGCCTCCACGCAAACCCCCGACAGGCCCGGCAGGCGGCCGCCCCGGCGCATCCCGCCCGCCAAGGGCTTCTGCCCCAAGGCCGCCTGCCGATGAGCCGGACAGCCAGCCCAAGCGCCCCCGCCGGCCACGCCCCGGCGGCGGCGGCCCACCGCCGCCCGGCGGCACCAACCGCGCCGCCCGCCGCGCCGCCGCCCATGCCGCGACCGGAGAGGCCCCCACCACCGACCGGCGCGCAGCACGCACAAGGCCGGACCGGCCCCGACCGGACCGGACCCGACCTGACCAGGCGCGCCCTGACCGCGAGCTCGGCCCGGAACGCAGCCCTGCACGCGGCCCTGCACGCAGCAGCAGCGATCGCGCCGAACCCGGCGCCGGACCAAGATCGCGCCCCGCCCCCGCGCGCCGGGCAGACAGTCGCCCCGAATCGCGCACAGAATCGCGTTTCGATTCGCGCCCCGATTCGCGCTTCGAAGCCCGCCCCGATGCACCGGGCGGCCGCCGCGGGCGCCCCTCGCGGCGGCGGCCCGAAGCCGATATCCGGCCCACACAGCCCGCCCGGCCCGGCAACACCCGCCGGCCGGAGCCGGTGGAGCCGCAGCGCATCGCGCGGCTGCTCGCCCGCGCCGGCATCGCCTCAAGGCGCGATATCGAGCGGATGATCACCGAAGGCCGCGTCGCCATCGGCGGCGTGCCCATCACCACCCCCGCCACCATCGTCACCAGCCTTGAAGGCATCACCGTAAACGGCCTGGTGGTAGAGGCTATCGAGCCCACAAGGCTGTTCCGCTTCCACAAGCCCGCCGGCGTGCTCACCACCGCCCGCGATCCCGGCGGCCGGCCCACCATCGGCGATATCCTGCCCCCCGGCCTGCCCCGGCTGGTGCCGGTCGGCCGGCTGGACATGAACACCGAAGGCCTGCTGCTGCTCACCACCGACGGTGCGCTGAAGCGCGCGCTGGAGCTTCCCGCCTCGGGCGTGCCCCGCCGCTACCGGGTGCGCGCCTATGGCACTGTCCACCAGAAGCAGCTGGAAGACCTGATAGACGGCGTGACCATCGAAGGTGTGCACTTCGGCTCGATAAACGCCGAAATCGAACGCCGGACTGGGCGCAACCTGTGGATTTCCATGACACTCGCCGAAGGCAAGAACCGCGAAATCCGCCGCGTCCTCGAACATCTCGGCCTGCAGGTCTCCCGCCTCATCCGCACCAGCTATGGCCCCATCGAACTCGATGACCTGCCGCCGCGCGGGGTGGATGAAGTGCCGCCGCAAATCCTCGCCCAGCTGGCCAACCAGTTGAAACGCGTGCCCTAATGCGCATAATCGCCGGCCAGTGGCGCGGCCGCAGCCTGGTGGCACCGCCCGGCCTCGCCACAAGGCCCACCGCCGAACGCACCCGCGAAGCGCTGTTCTCCATCCTCACCAGTCGCCTCGGCAGCTTCGAAGGGCTGGCCGTGCTCGATGGCTTTGCCGGTACCGGCGCACTGGGCCTCGAAGCCCTCTCCCGCGGCGCAGCCCATTGCACCTTCATCGAGGCCGACGCAGCGGCTGCAAAAATACTCGCCGCCAATATCGCCAAACTCGGCGCCGGCCCCCGCAGCCGCCTGCTCACCACCCGAATCGAATCCGCACCGCCGTCCGCGTCGCCCGTCGACCTGCTGATGCTCGACCCGCCCTACGCCAGCGCACTGGGCGAAGCAGCGCTCGCCCGGCTCACCGAAACCGGCTGGATCGGCCCCGCCACCCTCATCACCCTCGAAACCGGGCGCGGCGAAGCAGCCACGCTCCCGGGCCTCGAACAACTGGCACAGCGCCACTATGGCAAGGCGCAACTCACGCTCTGGCAGCGGCTGTAAAGCCAGTGCCTCGGGCGGCTGGGGCCGCAGGCCCCAGACCCCATTTTATGGGCTTTCGCAGCAGCGGCTAGGCCGGTTCTTCACCAACAACGATTTGGGGACTGGGGCCTGCGGCCCCAGCCGCCGGAGGCTCTCAATCAGGCCTTCTGGCTAGCCGCGAACTGGCGTTCGAACAGCGGCGAGATGAGCGCCAGCGAGAACAGGTGCGCGTAGATGAGGCCAAGCAGGCCGGACTGGACCAGCTTGCGGGCCTGGTCACCGCGGAGCGCCTGCAGTTTTTCTTCCGAGACCATGCGGAAGCCGCGATAGACTGCCGGCTGGTCCAGCCCTTCGCGGTTGATGGTCACTTCGCCGTCCATCAGCAGGTCGAGCTTGGTCAGTTCGTCCATGAAGCTGCGGGTGCGGAAAACCGCCTGCTCAAACTGCTCGCAAAAAGCGAGGATGTTCTTGGTCATGTCGGTCGGCTCGGTACCGGCGAACAGCTTTTCGGTGGCATCGGCTTCCACCAGCCCGGCGCCGTCATCGAAGCACAGGCTCAGCTCCTCGCTCTGCGGGGAGAGGCGGGCGAGCATGAACGGGTGGCGGCGCACAAAGGCGGGCACATACTGGCCCTTTTCCCACATGTTGTCGTCGCCCACATAAAGGTTGTGGCCTTCCTGCAGGCCAACCAGCGCCAGCGGCGCCGGGTTTTCGCCCAGCCCGAACACGATC
>JBBQIP010000139.1:0-6740 GCA_038325045.1 Sphingomonadales bacterium | reverse complement strand
AGGCCGCGCGCAAGGAAGACCGCAAGGCGGAGGCAAAAGCCCGCGAAGCCGCCGCTGCCCAGACCAAGGTCGCCCGCTCGGCCGAAGCCGAAATCGCGCGGCTGACGACGCGGCGGGACGAGATTGACCGCGCGTTGTTCGACCCCGCCGCCGCCCTGCCGGCAGACCGTGGCCGCACCGCGTCCGACCTCATGCAGGAACGCGGCCGCACCGAAACCGCGCTTGGCACCGCCGAGGCTGTTTGGCTCGAAGCCAGCGCCGCGCTGGAAGGCTGACCCCGCCTGCAGCCCGGTTCCGGGGCAATTTCAACCGTTTGACTGCTGATACGCCGCAATAGACAGCGGCGTGATTCATTGCGCGTAAACAATGGTTTCAAGTAAGCGCTATAAATTTGGTAATAAGTTCGAAAATATTTCCTGCTATATTCCGAGTCGCTGTAAATAAGCAGCGAATAAACATATCAAGATTTAGGGAGGATAACATGGCCATCAAGCCTGAAAATATGGATATGGAAAATCTTGTCGCAAAGGTTCGTGCCGATTTGCAAAATGAAGGCCGGATCGCTGAACGCGGTTACTTTGTCGGGGACTTGCAATCCCAGCTCAAAGGCTTTGGCCCGTCCGACACGATGTGGGAAATCAGCTACAAGACCACATCGGCGGAAGCTCT
Source organism: Sphingomonadales bacterium (assembly GCA_038325045.1). GTDB lineage: Bacteria > Pseudomonadota > Alphaproteobacteria > Sphingomonadales > Sphingomonadaceae > Sandarakinorhabdus. Next base: position 6,071 of record JBBQIP010000139.1, on the reverse strand, counting down.
CAAGGCCGGGCTTATGGACAAGGTCGCCTGGGAGATCAGCTACAAGACCACCAGTGCCGGTGCCATCAACACGGATATCCAGCGTTGAAGCGATTTGCGCCGCAGGAGAGGCTTATGAACGCCGATCTGCTCACCGGTCTCGCCAGCTTGTTCGATGCCTATATGCGCATCAGCGAGCGGGACAGGGTGCTTCTGCTGTACACCAGCGATGCCGTGGAGGCGGTGGCATTGGTGTCGGCCGGGCTTAGCTTGCGGCGCATATCGCACCGCCGGGTGTGGATGCATGCCAAGGCGGATTCGGGGCTGGAGGAGCGCTGGAACCAGGGCCTTGCGGCGCTGCAGCCCATCACCGGGGGCTCGCTGGTCATCCTCACGCTCGAGCGGGACACGTTCTCCAATGCGCCCGAGATTTCGCGGCTCATGTCCGCCGCCGGCCATGCCGATATGCGCCTGTTCCGCGTCATCAGCGCCTGCCCGGCGCTTTTCGAAACGGCCATGCGCGCCAACCCGGCCGATCTCTCGGCGCTCAACACCACGCTCATCGAAGCCATGATCGGGGAGAGCCGGTTGCGGCTCACCACCCCTTCCGGCTCCGATCTGCAGGTAACGCTGGACCCGCGCCGCTACCGCTGGATCAGCAACCGCGGCACCATCGAACGCGGCCGTGCCGTGGTGCTGCCAGCGGGCGAGGTGGCCACGTTTCCGGCCCGGATCGATGGTCAGTTCGTTGCCGATTTCGCTTTCAACATCAATTGCCTGGTCGAAGGCGATGCGCGGCTGAACCGGCACCCGGTACGGATCGATATCGAGGATAGCCGGGTGATCGGGTTCGACTGCGCCGATCGCGCTGTCTCCGCGATGATCGAGGAAGTGCTGGCCGCCGACAATGGCCGCCGCATCGGCGAGCTGGGTTTCGGCACCAATCCCTGTGTGGCGCGGCCGGTGGCCCTCAACTCGCATATCAACGAGCGGCACCGCGGCATCCACCTCGGCATCGGCCAGCACAACCAATCGGCCGATCTGGTGCCATGGTATTGCGCCCAGCACCTCGATCTGATCGCCGATGGCGGCGCCATCCTGCTCGAGTCCGGCCGCCGCATCGATCTCGCCACGCTCCGCCCCAGCGCCCGGCCGCATCATTTCGGCCCGCAAGTATCGGATGAGGACGTGTTTTCGCCCGAAGAAGTGCGGGTGGAAGACGGCGACTGTTGCGGTGCCGGCGAAATCTGCTGGGCGCCGCCGGCGGCAGCACACCAGTCGCAACCGGCGTGAGCGCGGTCGGCGGCCGGGCAGCAAATGCCTGGCTAGATGCTGGCCCCTCGCTGCGGTCGGCATTTCTGCGCAGCGGCGGCACCCTTACGCTCGCTCTTTTGCTGGCAGAACTGCTGCCGCTGCTGCCCAAAGCCGCGCAGGTGCTGGATTTCGGCGGCGGCGATGGCCGGCTGGCGCTGGCGCTCGCCGGCCACGGCGCCCAGGTCATGGTTCTGGATAGTGACCCGGCCATGCGCGCCGCTGCCGCCGCAGCCAAGGCAGCCAGCCCGCACGGAGCGCGTGTCAGCATAATCGCCGGGGGTGTGGAGGCGCTGGCCGGGGCGGGCGCAATCTTCGATCTGGTGTGCTGCCACAGCGTGCTCATGTACCTCGACCGGCCGGAGCCGCTGGTCGCCGGCTTGGCAGCCGCCTGTCGGCCGGGCGGCCATGTCTCGCTGGTTTCGCTAAACCCGGCCGCGGCGGCCATGCGGGCAGGGCTGCAGGAACGCTGGTCCGATGCGCTGTCGGCGCTGGCCGGCTCCGTGGATCCATCCGATGTCGCCACCCACGATCATCCGCCGGATATGGTTGCGGCGCTCCTGGCGGGCCATGGCCTTACGGTGCGGCCATGGCTGGGGCTGGGCATATTTACCGATCATCAGCGCGCGCCGATCAATGTGGATGAGGCTGGCCTGGAAGCGCTCCTCGCTCTCGAGCACCGCGCTGGCCAAACCGAGCCCTATCGCTCGGTCGCCCGGTGTTACCACATGATCGCGCAGCGCTCGCCCAATGGCTCTGCCGGCTGAATAGCCGCCAACATTCGGTTCAGCTTCGCGCCATCTTTGGTGCGGCATGAAGGTGCAAGGCCAAGCCCGGCCGACGAAAGGAACAGAAAATGGCGCGCACTTCATTCCTGGTTGTTGCAACCGCCAGCCTTGCTGCCTTCTTTGCTGTCCCCGCAGCGGCGGGTGACCGCGATTATTACCAGCGCAGCGGCTATGAGCGCGGCTATGATAACCGCAGCTACCAGCCCGTCTATGATAACCGCTTCGATAACCGCCGCAATGTCCGCTACGATGATCGCGATGACCGCGACAATCGGCGCTGGCAGAACCGTGGTAGAAACTACCAGAACCGCGGCGGCAATTTTCAGGGCCGGAACGGGAACGGCCAGTTCCGCTGCTATGATGAAGGCAAGGGTGGCACCGTGGTAGGCGCCATTGCCGGCGGCGTGCTCGGCAATACCGTCGCTGGCCGTGGTGACCGGCTGCTCGGCACCATCATCGGCGGCGGCATCGGCGCACTTGCAGGCCGCGCCATCGACAAGAGCGACGGCCGCCGCTGCTAGGGCAATATGGGGATGGAGGCCGCATCGGCCTCCATCCTCACGCGTCGATCGCGGCCATATCCATGGCTGCAGCGCGTGACTGGATGAAGCTGAAGCGGTGCTCCGGGTTGCGGCCCATCAGCCGCTCCACCAGTTCCGCCACATCCGCCCGCGCTTCGCCGCCTTCTGGCAGGGTTACCCGCAGCAGCGTGCGCAGGCCTGGGTCCATGGTGGTCTCCTTCAGCTGCGAAGGCGCCATCTCGCCCAACCCCTTGAACCGGCTCACCTCCACTTTCCGGTTCTGGAACTTGGTCCGCATCAGCTCGTCCTTGTGCGCGTCGTCGCGCGCATAAGCGCTCAGATTGCCGGCCACGATCCGGTAAAGCGGCGGCATCGCCAGAAACAGATGCCCGCTGCGCACCAGCCCCGGCATCTCGCGGAAGAAGAAGGTCATCAGCAGCGTGGCGATATGGGCGCCGTCCACATCGGCATCGGTCATGATGATCACGCGCTCATAGCGCAGTGCGCCGGGGTCGAACCGCTCGCGAGTGCCACAGCCCAGCGCCTGGATAAGGTCCGCCACCTCGTTGTTGGCGCCTATCTTGGCGGCATTGGCGGAGGCCACGTTCAAAATCTTGCCGCGGATGGGCAAAATCGCCTGGGTCTGCCGGTCGCGCGCCTGTTTGGCCGATCCGCCGGCCGAATCGCCCTCCACAATGAACAGCTCGGTGCCGGCAGGGTCGGCGCGCGCACAATCGGTCAGCTTGCCCGGCAGCCGCAGGCTTCGCTTGCTGGTCACCGTCTTGCGCTTCACCGCCAGCTCGGCGCGGCGGCGCAGCCGGTCTTCCATTCGCTCCACCACAAAGCCCAGCAGCGCCCGCCCGCGCTCGCCCGATCCGGTGAGCCAATGGTCGAAATGGTCGCGCACCGCCGCCTCCACCAGCCGCGTCGCCTCCGGCGAGGTCAGCCGGTCCTTGGTCTGGCTCTGGAACTGCGGGTCGCGCAAAAACAGCGAGAGCATGATCTCGGCGCCGGTAAACACATCCTCGCCGGTCAGCTCGGCGGCCTTTTTGTTGCCGGTCAGCGTGGCGAAATTCCGCAGCCCGCGCAGCAGGGCCGTGCGCAGCCCCGCCTCATGCGTGCCGCCATCGGGCGTGGGGATGGTGTTGCAATAGAAGCTCGCCTGCCCCTCGCCATATAGCGGCCAGGCGCAGGCCCATTCCACCGCCCCGCGCCCATCCGCCAGGTCGGCGCGCCCCGCAAAAGGCTCGGGCGTCACCAGCTCGCGGCCCTCCAGCCGTTCCTTCAGATGGTCCGCCAGCCCGCCCGGAAAGTGGAAAACCGCTGTCTGCGGCGTGTCCCCGTCTGCCAGCGCGGATTTCCAACGGATTTCCACCCCGCCAAACAGATAGGCCTTGGAGCGCGCCAGCTTGTAGAGCCGCGAGGGGCGAAACGCCGCCTCGGGCCCGAAAATCTCCGCATCCGGGTGGAAGCTCACCTGGGTGCCGCGCCGGTTCGCCACGCTGCCCAGCGGCTCCAGCGGCCCCAGCGCCACTCCCCGGCTGTAGTTCTGCGCAAAAAGCTGCTTGCCGCGCGCCACCTCCACCCGCAGCCGGTCGGAAAGCGCGTTGACCACCGATATGCCCACCCCGTGCAGCCCGCCCGAAGTCGCATAGGCCTTGCCACTGAACTTGCCGCCCGAATGCAGCATGGTCATGATCACTTCGAGCGCGGATTTGTCGGGAAAGCGCGGGTGCGGGTCGGTGGGGATGCCGCGGCCATTATCGGAGATGGTCAGGCTGCCATCGGCCTCCAGGCTCACCTCTATCCGGCTGGCATGGCCGGCTACCGCCTCGTCCATCGCATTATCAAGGATCTCGGCCGCCAGATGGTGCAGCGCCCGCTCATCGGTGCCGCCAATATACATGCCAGGCCGCCGCCGCACCGGCTCCAGCCCCTCCAGAACCTCGATATGGCTGGCGTCGTAATCGGTTCCGGTGGCGGTGGCGGCAAAGAGATCACTCATCGCCGTATCTAGCGCCCCGGCCCGCCTGCGAACAAGCCGGCCCAGCTGAGAATAATTCGACGGCGCCGATTTTTTGCGTTGCAATATTCTCTGCTGCGTCGCAATATAATCAAGCCGAAAGGCGATCCTCCCCAAGGATAAACTTCAAAGGCCGGCGCGAGAGCGCCGGCCTTTTTTTGCTTCATGGAGTGCCGAAAATTTGTGCAGGGCCGTGCCTAGGAGAGTGCCTTCAAGTCGGGCATCGGGATTTGTGCAGTGCACATAAATCAATCACGAAGGTGCTGAAGGGCAGGGCGGTTTCAGGTGCTGTCGGGCTGCAAAAACCGATTCGCATTTTTGATCCGATCAGCAAACAGGAGGCGCCAGGCCCGGCCCGGCGCCTCGCTGAATCAGAATTTGAAGCCGACGCTCATTTTGTAAAAGTCACCCGAGGCGCCGCTCTCCACATCCGTACCGGCGGTGAAGCGCGCGAAATAGCCTTGGGGCAGGGTGAATTGCACATAAGGCCCGACCCATTGGTAAACGACCCCGGTGCCTTGGCCGGGATAGGTGTTGCGGGTGTTAGACAGCACTTCGTAATGTGCGCCGGCTGAAACGAGGCTGGAAAACTTGTAGCCCGCGTTTACCCAGGCGTGCAGAAAGTCGAGCGCTGCATCACCGTTGCGTTGCCGAAGTGCTGCATAATAGCCTGCATAGAGCTGCCCCTCAAAATTCTCGTCGCCATAGTTCATGGTGAGGCTCGGCACGATACCATCGGCAAATCTCGCGCCAGTTACGGTGCCATTTGGGGCAATTGCGCCGCCTGAGAGCAGTGCACCGTTGGTGATCCCAAGTTGCGGATTCACGCTCAGCTTGCCATCGGCGAGAAGAAAATTCATGCCGACGCCAAATTCGGTCCAAAGATCATCGCCCTGGTTGACCAGCCCAAGACCAAATGCGGGCTTGGTCCAGAAGGTGCCGTAAAAAGTAAAGTCTGTGTTGTCACCTACAGGAAGCGCTCCCTGAAAGGCCGGATTAAATCCAAAGAAACTGTCCTGATTCATAGTCACGGTGAACGATGGGTCTCTATTTTGAGGCCCAACCGCATTTTGCGCGAAGGAAGGTGCGCTGCATACTGCAGACAAGGACGCAACAAGCGCAGAAGCAACGAGAAGATTATTTTTCCGTACAAGCATAGTGAGTTTCCTTCCTTTTGGAACAACCGTTCCCCCCCAAGGATCTCACATTCTGTTATATTGTCACTAACAAGAGTCCATATTTCTACTGCGAAGATTGGCTGTCAATCGTAGAAATAGAAATAATTTGCGACATTATGTCGCAGTTAGATTGCGACGGGGTCTGGTTGAGCCAAGAAAAAAAGGCCCCGGCATTGCCGAGGCCTTTAAAAACGAAAGTAGAGATACGCCGGCGCCTTCCAGCGCCGCGGCACAGCCGGCTCAGAAGCTGTAGTACATGTCGAATTCGACC
>JBBQIP010000138.1:0-6827 GCA_038325045.1 Sphingomonadales bacterium | reverse complement strand
CTGGCGGCTGGCAAGGCTATCGCCAGTGGCGCGCCTGCAGCCCTTGCCGCTGCAAACGGCCGCTTGAGGGTGCAGGTGATGCTGCAGGAGCCGCTTTCCGAAGCCGCTGCTGCGCGGTTGGGCGCCGAGCGTGCGGGCGCTGGTCTGGAGTGGTTCTGCACCGACCCGGCCGCAGACCTTGCGGTGCTGTTTGCGGCCGTGGCAGCAGAAGACAACCGGCTTCTGGAGCTGACCGTGGCGGGCACCCTGCTTGGCGATGTGGTGCTGGGCAAGGCCGCGCCATGAGCGGTTTTGTGGCGCTGTTCCGGGCCAATTTGAAGATGAGCCTGCGCAACCCGCTGGCGCTGATTTACGGCCTGGCTTTTCCGCTGCTGTTCCTTGTCGGCTTCTGGGCGATCTATCGTGGGGAGCCGGTGCCGCTGCTTCTGCACGCAGGGCAATTCTTCTGCATTGCCATATTGGGCACGGCTGCCTTTGGCCTGCCCACGCAGATGGTTGCCGAGCGCGAGACCGGCCTCTGGCGTCGCTATGCAGTAGCGCCGGTGCCGCGCGCCGTGTTCATGGCGGCCATTTTGGCAGGGCGGCTGCTGATACTGGCGCTGGCGCTGGCATTGCAGCTGGCGCTTGCGCTGGCGCTCGGCATGCCACTGCCCGCCGAGCCAGCACTGCTGGCGGCGGCGGCGCTGGCGGCGGCTTTTGCGTTTCTGGGGCTGGGTGCCATCATCGGCATGGTGGCGCCAAATGTGCCGGCCGTGCAGGCCCTGGGCCAGTGCATCTTCCTTCCCATGCTCATCATCGGCGGGGTCGCCGTGCCGCTGTCGAGCCTGCCGGGCTGGGCGCTTTCGCTATCGCATTTCCTGCCCGGCCGGCCGGCGGTATCGGCTCTCCAGGCGGGTGTGGGGGGCGGTGAGGCGATGCTGCCCGTGCTGCTGCTGCTGGGGCAGGGGCTGATTGGCTTTGCAGCGGCGGTTCTCCTATTCCGCTGGGCGCCGGCGCAGCAACAGCGCCTGCGCGCCCGGCCTTTGCTGCTGGTGGTGCTGGCTGCCGGCTGGGTGGCGATGGGGCTGTCGGCAGGCCGGGAGGCGCCGCAGCCGGCGATCGTGGATTTGGCCCCTGCCGGTAGCCCTGCCGATTATGTCCGCCTCGCCCCGCCCGCGCCCCCGGTTGCCGATACGCCGCCCGCGCAAGCCGTTCAGCCGGAGCCAAAGCCGGAGCCGAAGTCGCCGGCGCCGCCGCGCGGCTGGCGTGCGCTGGGGCCAGCAGACTATGCGCGGATAGACTGGGCGCGGCTGCCGCCCGACCAGGGGCTGGTATCGCCGGTCGCTGCGGCGGCCGAGCTGCCGGATGAGGCGCTGATCACCAGCCTGGATGCCATAAGATCACGGTTGGTGCGGTGGCCGCCGGGCGCGGTGGCGGACCCTGTGCAGCGGGTGCGCAACTTGTTGCTGGTGGCAGCCGTGCCTGACCTTTTGCAGCAGGCGCCGCTGGAGAGGCATCTGCCGCTGCTGGTACTGGCGGAGCTGCGGCGCCAGTTCTCGCCCGATGATCTGGCCCGGCTTTTGGCTTTTGTGTCGCTGCACCCGGACGAGGGCAGCGTTGAAGCGGTTGCTGCCCTGCCGGAACTGGGCCTGTCTGATATCACGGGCCCGCGCACACCGGTGCGCGGGCGGGTGATGCTCTATGCCTTCAAGCTGCTCGGGCGGCTGACCGGGGCGCGGCCCGGGGATGAGAAGCCGCCGGAAAGCAGCTGATCAGCGAGTTGTCCAGCCGCCGTCGATCACGATGTCGGTGCCGGTGACAAAGCCGGACTGCTCGGAGCAGAGGTAGGTAACGAGAGCGCCGATTTCCGCTACCTGGCCCCACCGGCCAACGGGCAGATTGGCGAGGAACTGGGCATTGGCTACCGGATCATTCATCACCGCGCGGTTGAGTTCGGTGCCGAACGGGCCGGGGCTGAGCGTGTTTACGGTAATGCCTTCGGCGGCATGCTCCAGCGCCAGCGCGCGCGTGAGCCCGAGCAGCGCCGCCTTGGCCGAGCTGTAAGCAGAGCGGCCGGGCAGCGAGATATGCGCCATGATCGAGGCCAGGTTGATGACCCGCCCATAGCCGGTGCCCTGCATGCCCGGCACAAAAGCCCGGCACCCGAGAAAGGTGCTGATCAGGCTCGAATCGATGACGCTGCGGAACTCCGCAAGGCCGAATTCGATGAGCGGCTTGCGGATATTGGTGCCGGCGCTGTTGATGAGGATTTGCGGCGCCGGCGACCAGTCGTTTACCGCCTTGGCGAGGGCGGCCACGCTTTCCTCGTCGGTCACATCGGCGGTGAACGCTTTTGCCTCGATGTTCCGCGCCGCGAGCGATGCCACCAGTGCATCGAGCTTTTCCATGTTGCGCCCGACCACGGCCAGCTTGGCGCCGGCATCGCCGAGCGCATCGGCCATGGCAACGCCGAGCCCGCCGCTGGCGCCGATAATCACCGCAGTGCGGCCGTTCAGGTTGATATGCATGAGTTCCCTCGAAAAATTGTGTATACTGAATACGATTTTGGGTTGTCAACGCGCGCGGCTGGTGTTCTGTTCAGCCATCAGAGCGGCAACTGCTGCAAGAGGTCAAGCTGATGACAGGGCGGGGATGGATTCAGGAATGATCGATACGGCAGCCGGGACCGATAGCGCCCGAAGCGGTAAAGGCGCGGTGGCGCTGGTTACCGGCTCTGGCCGTGGCCTGGGCCGGGCGATTGTCGAACATCTGGCCAGCCTTGGCATGGCGGTCGCGGTGCATGACATCAGCGAGGAGGCGCCGGCGCGCTTTGGCGAGGAGAAGAGCCTGACCGGCTTTGCCGAGCGGCTGTGTGCAACCGGGGTGCGGGCGATGCCGGTGCTGGGCGATATTTCCGACGAGCAGCAGGTGGCGGCCATGATAGCGGCCGTGGAGGCCGGGCTTGGCCCGATCTCGGTGCTGGTGAATTGTGCGGGGGGCGATATTGGCGACGCTGGCGGCAAGCCGGATCCCAATGGCGCCCTCGATATCAGCCTCGCCGATGCCCATGCGGTGATGAACCGCAATTTCTTCGGCACCATGCTGGTTTGCCGCGCGGTGATGCCGGGCATGAAGGCGCGCCAGCACGGCAATGTCATCAATTTTGCATCCCTTAACGCGCACCGCGCGGTCACCTCCGAAGTTGTGTATGGCTGCGCCAAGGCTGCAATCGTGCATTACACCCGCTGCCTGGCGCTCGAAATGCGCGAGCATGGTGTGCGGGTGAATGTGGTGAGCCCCGGCCCCACCACCAGCGCGCGCTTTCTGGCCACGCGCGTGACCGATCCGACGATGATGGCGGGCGGCGTCTCGCTCGACCGCTATGCGACGGTGGAAGAAATCGCCTCGACAATCGGTTTTCTGGCGAGCGATGCCAGTGCGTTCATTTCGGGCCAGGTGGTGCGCATAGACGGCGCCGCCGGCCTTTATCCGGCCTGAGGACAAACAATGCGACTTATCGGCAAGACTTGCCTGGTGACCGGCGCCGCCCAGGGCATCGGCCTCGCTATCGGAACCGCCTTTTTGCGCGAAGGCGCGCGGCTGATCGCGACCGATCTGCAGGGCGACCGGCTGGCGGAAGCCTATGCCGGGACGCCGGCCATTACAGCGCGGCTCGATGTGACGGATGCGGCGGCAGCGGCCGCTCTCGCAGCAGCCCATGGGGATGTGGAGGTGCTGGTGAACTGTGCCGGATGGGTAGCGAACGGCACCATTCTCGATTCAAAGCCGGAAGATCTCACGCGCAGCTTTTCGATCAATGTGGAATCGATAGCCAACACCATCCGCGCGTTCCTGCCGGCCATGCGCGTTGCCCGCAAAGGCAGCATCATCAATATCGCCTCGGTGGTTTCATCTGTGAAGTCAGCCCCCAACCGGTTCGCCTATGCGACGTCCAAGGCGGCCGTGCTTGGCCTCACCATGTCGGTAGCGCGCGATTACATTGGGGACGGCGTCCGCTGCAACGCCATCAGCCCGGGCACCGTCGATTCCCCCTCGCTCGCCGAACGGCTTGCCGCGACCGGTGATGCCGTTGCCGCCCGTGCCGCCTTCATCGCGCGCCAGCCACTCGGCCGGCTTGGATCGGCCGAGGAAATTGCCGAGATCGCGGTGTTGCTGGCGTCGGATGAGGCCAGCTTCATGACCGGCTCCAACCTGATCATCGACGGGGGCATGAGCCTTTAGCCCTGCAGCCGCGCCGGCACTGGGCCGGCGCGGTGCAGCGCCTGCGCTCCTTACGCCGAATAGCGCAATACCCGCTGCCGCTGTTCGCCCAGCCCGGATATGCCAAGCGCAATCCGGTCCCCATCCTGCAGATAGCGCGGCGGTTTCTTGCCCATGCCGACACCCGGCGGGGTGCCGGTGGAAATGATGTCGCCGGGCTGCAGGCTCATGAACTGGCTCACATAGGATACGATCGTGGGCACATCGAAAATCAGCTTGGCAGTCGAGCCGCGCTGCATCGGCTCGCCGTTCACATCGAGCCACAGGTCGAGGGCATCGACATCGGCAATCTCGTCGAGCGTGACCAGCCAGGGGCCGAATGGCCCGAAGGTGTCACAGCCCTTGCCCTTGTCCCACTGGCCGCCGCGCTCCAGCTGATAGGCGCGCTCCGACAGGTCGTTCACCACGCACAGCCCTGCCACATGATCCATCGCCGAAGCCTTGGACACATAGCGCGCCTCGCGGCCGATGATGACGCCGAGTTCCACTTCCCAATCGCTCTTGGCGGAGTCGGGTGGCAGATGCACATCATCGTCCGGGCCGATGATCGCCGATGTTGCTTTCATGAAAATGATTGGCTCGGTGGGAACCGGCATGCCGCTTTCCGCCGCATGGTCGGAATAGTTGAGGCCTATGCAGATGAATTTGCCCACATTTGCCACCGGCTCGGCAATGCGCCCCGGCGCATCGATGAGAGGCAATGCATCGATATCAATGGCCGACAGTGCACCCGGAAGGGTGGCGAGAAAGGCGCCGTCGATGTCCTTCACGATGCCGGCAAGCGAGCGGACGCGGCCCTGACTATCGAGCACGGCAGGTTGTTCCTCGCCACGGGGGCCGAAGCGTAGCAGTTTCATGATGCTATCCTTGAAGTTGAAGGAGGGGAAGCGGAGCGGATCAGCCGCCGTTCACAGCCAGGCTGGAGAAGCGGTCCGGGTCGGTATAGGCCATGCGGAAATGGGTGAGCAGCGCCAGCCTCGGGTCGGCGGTACCGCCTGTCACCACGTCGAGCAGTTCGCGGTGATGGTTGAGCCGCCACAACCGCATTTCGCGGCTCACATGTTCTAGGGTCTTGTGGGCGAACAGCGCGATGGTCAGCTGGTCGAGCATCCGTTCGAGATAGGGATTGCCCGATGCCGCCCAGATCAGCTGGTGGAACAGCCGGTCGAGCGCTGCGGCTTCCGCGAGTGGACCGTTCCAATGTTCCATCTGGTCCACAAGGTTGGTGAGCTGAGCCTGGATTGCCGGCGTCATGTTGGCGCGCGCCAGCTTCATCGCTTCGACTTCCAGCACGATCCGCAGGGAATTGATCTGCTGCACTTCGGTTTCCGAAAGCTTGATCACGAACATGCCGCGCCGTTCGAGGTTCATGACCAGGCCCTGCTCCTGCAGGTGTGACAGCGCTTCGCGAACCGGAATCCGGCTGGTGCGGAATTCGCGAGCAATCTGGCTTTCGTTCAGCCGGTCGCCCGGCAGATACTCGCCTGTGAGTATCTGCTGGCGCAGCGAGCGCGCGATATGGGTGCGAAGTGTCGACGGGGTAGTTCCCGGCGCCAGCTCTTCGACCGTCTCCACTCCTGCCTGCCTTTCTCAGCTCAACGAGAAACCTTCTGGCAACATACAGGCGGCGGGACAAAGCGCGCAAGGCTGCCACTCAATGGTTGTGGCGGGGCAGTTCCGCCCCGACATTCCGGAATTCCGTGGCAAAATCGAGCACGGCGCCGGTCTCCAGGCTGCCGACATGGGCGCGGTAGAGCGCCTCCCAAGGGGTGCGGCTGGCCGGCACAGCCTGCGGGCCTTCGGCACGGCGACGGGCGATTTCGGCTTCGTCCACCAGCGCATCGCAGCGGCCGGTGTTGAGATCGATGCGGATGATGTCATTCTCGCGCAGCCAGCTTAGCCCGCCGCCGGCGGCGGCTTCGGGCGATGCATGCACGATGGACGGGCTGTCCGATGTGCCGGACTGGCGCCCGTCGCCGATGGTGGGCAGGCTGACGACACCGGCGCGGATCAACGCATCGGGCGGCTGCATGTTCACCACTTCGGCACTGCCCGGCCAGCCGATCGGCCCGGCGCCGCGCATGACGAGAATGCAATCTTCATCGATGCCGAGCGCTGGATCGTTGATGCGGTGATGATAATCATCGCCCCCTTCGAAGATGATGGCGCGGCCTTCCCATATGCCCTCGCGGCCCGGCTCGCTCAGGTAGCGCGCCCGGAACGCATCGCTGATGACACTAGCCTTCAGGATGGCGAAATCGAACAGATTGCCGCTGAGCGGCCGCAGCCCGGCATTGGCGATGAGCGGCTGGTCGTAGCGGCGGATGACATCGCCATCGGGGAGCGGCGCATCGGCCAGCCCGGCGGCAACGGTTTCGCCGGTGCAGGCCATCCGGTCCGGGTGGAGGCGCCCGGCGCGCGCCAGCTCGGCCATGATTGCCGGTACCCCGCCAGCGCGGGCAAAGCCTTCGCCCAGATGCGTGCCGGCGGGGGCCATGTTGAGGATGAGCGGCACATCGGTGCAGGCATCCCAATCCGCGACCGACAGATCCACGCCGGCGTGGCGG
>JBBQIP010000137.1:0-6910 GCA_038325045.1 Sphingomonadales bacterium | reverse complement strand
GGGGGTGCTCCTAAAGGGCTTCGGCGCCGGAGATGATCTCGATCAGCTCCTTGGTGATGGCGGCCTGTCGTGTGCGGTTATAGGTGATGGTGAGGCGGTTGATCATGTCGCCGGCGTTTCTGGTCGCATTGTCCATCGCGGTCATCCGGCTTCCCTGTTCGGAAGCGGCGTTTTCCAGCAGCGCACGGAAAACCTGAACGGCGAGGTTGCGCGGCAGCAGCTCGGTGAGGATCGCCTCTTCATCGGGCTCATATTCCACAGCCGCCGGAGCGTCGCCGGGCTTCTCGGCGTTCGCCAGCGCGGGGAGGGCGGCCGGGATGATCTGCAGCCGGGTGGGCTCCTGCACCAGCGCCGAGCGGAAGCGGCTGAAGAACAGGTGGGCGACATCGAACTCGCCGGCCTCGAAGCGGCTGGTGATCTCGTCCGCCACAGCCTTTGCGTCGGTGAAGGCGACGGTCTTGATATGGGTCTGGTCGATGGTGCCGATGATGAGCGAGCGGTGGGTGCGCAGGAAGGGCGCGCGCGCCTTTTTGCCCACGAACAGCAGCTTCGCGGTCTTGCCCTGGGCCAGCAGCTCCTCAAGCGTCTTGCGGGCCAGCCGCACGATATTGGTGTTGAACCCGCCCGCCAGCCCGCGTTCGGACGAGGCGATGACCAGCAGATGCACCTTGTCCTGCCCGGTGCCGGCGAGCAGGCGCGGGCTTTCGGGGCCGACCTGCACCCGGGCGGCAAGGCTGGCCATGACATCGGCCATCTTTTCCGAATACGGCCGCGCAGCCTCGGCCGCATCCTGCGCGCGGCGCAGCTTGGCGGCGGCGACCATCTTCATCGCCTTGGTGATCTTCTGGGTCGATTTGACCGAGGTGATCCGGTTTTTGAGGGCCTTAAGACTTGGCATTGTCGTCGCTATGCTTTCGTTTCTGGATAGTCTTTTCCCACATCGGTTCGAGCCAGCGCAGTCCGGCGAAAGTATGAACTACCGAAACGGCCAACAATACCAAAGCCCCGGTGTTCGCACGGTCCACCCACAGCAAATAAGCGCCCCACCCAAACATCAGGGCGCCGGAAGGCAACCACAGAGTTCGCATCGTCCGGGCCGCTGCAGGTGTCACGCGAACGTCTTGGCGAAGGCGCCGATGAGCTCCTTCAGCTTGGCGGTGGTATCGGCCGACAGATCCTTCTTCTCGCGGATATCGGCGAGCAGGGCCGGATGATCGGCGCGGACATGGGCGAGAAGCGAGGCTTCGAAGCGGGTGACGGCATTTGCGTCTATGGTGTCCAGATAGCCGTTCACGCCGGAGAAAATGCTCACCACCTGCTCCTCGACCGGCATCGGCTGATACTGGCCCTGCTTCAAAAGCTCGGTCAACCGCTTGCCGCGGTTGAGCAGCCTTTGGGTGGAGGCATCGAGATCGGAGCCGAACTGGGCGAAGGCGGCCATCTCGCGATACTGCGCCAGCTCCAGCTTGATGGTGCCGGCAACCTTCTTCATCGCCTTGGTTTGCGCCGCCGACCCGACCCGGCTGACCGACAGGCCGACGTTGATGGCCGGGCGAACGCCCTGGTAGAACAGCTCGGTTTCAAGGAAGATCTGGCCATCGGTGATCGAGATGACGTTGGTCGGGATATAGGCCGACACGTCGCCGGCCTGGGTCTCGATGATCGGCAGCGCGGTGAGCGAGCCATTGCCATTTTCGTCGTTCATCTTGGCGGCGCGCTCGAGCAGCCGGCTGTGCAGGAAGAACACATCGCCCGGATAGGCTTCGCGGCCCGGCGGGCGGCGCAGCAGCAGCGACATCTGGCGATAGGCGACCGCCTGCTTCGAGAGATCGTCGTAAACGATGACCGCGTGCATGCCGTTGTCGCGGAAGAACTCGCCCATGGTGCAGCCGGTATAGGGGGCGAGGAACTGCAGCGGCGCCGGCTCGGAAGCGGTGGCGGCAACCACGATCGAATATTCCATGGCGCCGTTTTCCTCCAGCGCGCGGACGATCTGGGCGACCGTGCTGCGCTTCTGGCCGATGGCTACATAGATGCAGTAAAGCTTCTTGGATTCATCGTCGCCGGCGTTGATGTTCTTCTGGTTGATGAAGGTATCGATGGCGACGGCGGTCTTGCCGGTCTGACGATCCCCGATGATGAGTTCGCGCTGACCGCGGCCCACCGGCACCAGCGCATCCAGCGCCTTCAGCCCGGTCTGCATCGGCTCGTGCACGGATTTGCGCGGGATGATGCCCGGCGCCTTCACCTCGACGCGGCTGCGGGTGACATCGGTCAAGGGTCCCTTGCCGTCGATCGGGTTGCCAAGGCCATCGACCACCCGGCCGAGCAGGCCGCGGCCGACCGGCACATCGACGATGGTGCCGGTGCGCTTGACGGTGTCGCCTTCCCGGATGTTCGAATCCGAGCCGAAGATGACGATGCCGACATTGTCGCTCTCGAGGTTGAGCGCCATGCCCTGCACGCCGCCGGGAAACTCGACCATCTCGCCCGCCTGCACATTGTCGAGGCCATGGACGCGGGCGATGCCATCACCGACCGACAGCACCTGGCCGACTTCGGAGACTTCGGCCTCCACGCCGAAATTGGCGATGCGGTCCTTGATGACCCGGGAAATTTCTGCGGCGTTGATATCCATTTTCAGCCTTTCAGTGCCTGGCCCAGCGCGCCGAGCCGGGAACGAATCGAAGAATCGATCATCCGCGAACCGACGCGGACGATGAGGCCGCCAAGAATGGCGGGATCGACAAGGAGATCGAGTGTGACATCGCGGCCGAGACCGGTTTTCAGCTTTTTGGCCAGCGCTGTCTGCTGCGCCTTGCCGAGCGGCTGGGCGCTGGTGACCTGGGCGGTGATTTCGCCGCGCCTGTCGGCCGCGAGCGCGCGCACATCGCGGATGATGGTCGGCAGGTTGCCGAGCCGGCGGTTTTCGGCGAGCACGCCCAGAAAGTTGCTGGTGAGCGGATCGAGCTTCAGCGACTCCGCCACGCCCTTCACGGCGGCGCCGGCCTGGCCCCGGCTGATCATCGGGCTGGTCGTAAGCGCCTTGAGTGCCGGGCTTTGCGCCAGCGCATCAACCAGGGTGGCAAGGCTGGCCAGAACCGGCTCCAGCGCCTTCTGCTCCGCCGCGAGATCGAACAACGCGGTGGCATAGCGGCCGGACAGGCCCGGGGCGATGGCGGCACGGGCTATGGCTGATGATGCGTCCAAGGGTCCGGGCTTTCCACGGGCGAGAGGGCCAAAATTGCGAGAGCCTGCCGGACCGGCGGTCTGGCAGGGACGCCGGGCGGCTAGCACGAGGTTTCCTCGCATGCAAGGCGGCAGGCGGCCTAGCGGCGCTGCTGGAGCAGCGGAAAGCTGACGGTGAGCAGCTGGCTGGCCAGCCCGAGCAGCGCTGCAGGCGCAAGGCTGGCGGCAAGTTGCTGCGCCGGGGTGCGGCCGAACAGGGTGAGGCCGAGCAGCTGTTCGGCGCAGAGCAGCAGCGCCAGGAACACCAGCGCCATGGTGCCCCGCGCGGCGGCGGTGTCGGGAACGGCGAAGCGGGCGGCAAGGCGGCGGCAAAGCCACCAGCCGGCGGCGAGCATGACCGGAAGCTCCAGCAGCGTGGCCGGCATATCGCCCAGCCGGGGGGCTGTAACCAGCACGCGAAGGGTGCCGAGAACGAAGCCGAGCGCGAACAGCACGGCGAACCACAGCGCGCCGGCAGCGATTGAGGGCTTGATGCGGCGAAGCGGGTTAAGCATGGTTTCCAGCGCGATGCCTCAGCTGTTTCTTCTGGTCCTGGCGGTGCATGTGGGCGCCGGTGCAGTGGCGCTCCTCAGTTTCTGGGGAGCGGTGGCCACGCGCAAGGGGGGTCGTGCGCACCGGCTATGGGGCTGGCTGTTTTCAAATGCGGTATATCTGGCAGCGGTGCAGGCGCTGGTGATGGGCGGGCTGTCGATTGTCTGGCCGCTGGCGATGCACCCGGAGCTGAGCGACGAGCCGCTTTACCGGGGGATGTTCGGCTGGATGATGGTCTATCTGGGGCTGCTCGTCATCTCCATGACCCGCTACGGCCTGCAGATGGTGGCCAATGGCCGCAACCATGCCGGCAACCGCCACTGGTCCATGCTGGTGCTGCAGGGAGTACCGCTGGCAGCCGCCGCCATTTGCGTGGTGCAGGGGCTGCTGCTGTGGCGCAGCCACGGCCCGATCATGGAGCCGGTATTGATGGTGATGGTGGCGCTGCTCGGCTTTGGCACCACGCTCACCTATTTCCGCTATCTGCTGAAGCCGCAAGTGGAGCCGCGCGCCTATATTCCCGAACATCTGAAGGCGATGGTGGCCTGCGGAATTGCTGCCTACACCGCCTTTCTATCGGTGGGGTTGATCGAAATGGTGCCGGATCATGCCTTCAACCCGGCGATCTGGGCAGTGCCTTCGGTGCTGGGAATGATCATCATCATTCATCATCTGCGGGCGCTGGCGCCGCAGCGCTCTTCTCCGCGCCCGGCCCAGCTCCCGGCCCAGCTCCCGGCCGCGCCTGCCCTTCAGCCGCAAGAGCCGCCTCCAGCCGGTCGATGAGCGCTGTCGAGCGGCCGAGCGATTCGCGCTCCGAGGCGAGGATGGCGAGGAAGGCGCGGGTCTTGATCGCTTCGAGCCCCGGCGGTGGTGCGGGCGCGGCCGAGGCGACGATATCGATCATCCGTTCGGCCCCATGGAGGCGGCCCCAGAGATAATCATGCTCGCGGTAGGCGCGGCTGAAGAAGGCGCCAAAGGCATTCAGCCGCGCGCCTTTCAGGCTGGTGCCGCCATGCGCTGCCAGCGCCGTGCAATCGAGCGGCGAAAGCCGGTCCACCTTGATCTCGTCGAACTCGTCCGACCCGTCACCGGCGAGCAGCGGCAGGGTGGCGATATCGTAGAAGGGAAAGCCCAGATAGGCATTGAGCAGGTCGCGGCGCAGCGGGC
Source organism: Sphingomonadales bacterium (assembly GCA_038325045.1). GTDB lineage: Bacteria > Pseudomonadota > Alphaproteobacteria > Sphingomonadales > Sphingomonadaceae > Sandarakinorhabdus. The sequence continues at coordinate 1,963 of JBBQIP010000137.1, read as the reverse complement.
GGGGCATATCGGCTTCGAACATCTGTGCGAATCGCTCGTCCGAGTCGCGGTCGAGCGTCTGCAGGTCGAGCGCCTGGGCCAGTGCCTCCAGCGCGGCGGTTGGCTCCGCCAGCGCGGAAGCGGCGACCAAGGACAGCATGGAGTCGCCGGCCAGGCGTGCCGGGTTCCGCGCTGCCAGATGCGCGTCGATAAGCACATACAGGCCGTCTTTCAGCACCTCCAGCGCGGCGCGGGCTGTGCCGCTTTCCACACCGGGGGCGAGCGCGTTGATGCGGCGGACCATGAAGCGCAGCCGCCGCACCCGGAATTCGATATCGAAGCGGCGCAGCAGCAGCACGAAGGGCGAGCTGGCACCGCCGCGCGCCTGCGCCTGTGCCGATTGGTCGAGCCCCTGTTCGGCAAGGCTTTTTGCAAGGACCGCGCGCAACGCCTCCGGGGTGCCGCCGCCAAGCGCCGACAGGGTGGCGGCAAGGCTTTCGACCAGCCCCGCCAGCTTGAGCTGGGCATAGGCGGCATAGGCAAAGCCGGCGCGGGTGGCAGCCGCGGTCTGGCCCTTGGAGCGCCAGCTTGCCAGCCGCTCCGGGGTGAGCCGCCACACGAAGAACCGGCGGCCGACAGCAGCCTCGATGGCGGCATCTACCTCGCCGGCCATGCCCTCGGTAACCGCGCGCAGCCGGCGCACCCGGGCCGATAGCGCCCCGATGACGGCCAGATTGTCGTTGATCGGCTGCTGGCGCGGAATATCGGCGACCGAGCGCAGCACGGTGGCGAAAAAGCCGGGCAGCCGCGCCGGGTCCTTGGCGGTCGTGTGCATGCCGGGTTTGGGATCGACATAGACAAAGCGCCGGTCCACCTCGCGCAGGGCGCGGTGCTGGGCCAGAACCTCGATGGCCGGGCCGAACGGGCGGCTGTTGAGCACCGACCCATCGATGAGCGTGATCGAGCCGGGATCGGTATTGCCGGGGAAGTTTCGGGCGAGAAATGCCTCGCGGCTGGGCCAGATTGCCTCGCGGGCGGCCAGAACCGCATCGACCTCGGCCAGCCGGGCAGGCGGGAAGGCACCCGGAAAACTGGCGGTGGCACGCCCGGCAAAAGCCAGTTCGGCCGGATCGCCCAGCCAGCGCTGGCCGCTATGGTCGGCGCCGGGGCTCTGGAAGCCCAGCACCAGCCGGTGCTCGGTTTCAAGAATGCGGGCCGGCGAATGCAGGCTGAGCGGGACAGCGCGGCCATTATAATCGGTTACGGTCACGAACAGGTCCAGCTGCTGCTGGGCGGGCAGCAGAGGCGGGGTGGCCGGGGTTGCGGCCATCGCCAGCAGCGCTTCGTAAATGACATCGGTGAACACGACGCCCGAAAAGGGCGGGTGAAACCAGCGCGAGCGCATGAGGCGGGAGAGTTTGGCGCCGGCCTCTTTCGCTACATCGGGGGGCTCATCCGCTTCCATCCCCAGCCCGCGCGAGCGGGTCCAGGCGATGAGCGGCAGCGCCCACAGCTTGGAGAAACGCCGCGAAGCGCCTGCCGGATCGAGCAGATGGTCTGAATCGGCGGCCTCCAGCCATAGCGTGCGCAGCGGATCCAGGCTCTGGCCGGTGGCGATGGCCTGGGCGAGGAAGATGCCGTTGATGCCGCCCGCCGATGCACCGGCAATGATATCGGTGGAGACGGTGAGGCTGACCATGGGCGCGATGGCATCGAGCAGCTCGGCATAGACCGTTTCACTGTCATCGGCCGGCGGCAGCGTGTCTGATGATGTGTGCCGGCGGCGCATCGAGGCGCGGCACAGCTTCCACACTTCTTTGGTGATGCCGTGCATATAGACCGCGAGGCTGACGCCGCCGTAGCAGACCAGCGCCAGCCGCAGCTCCTTTTCACGCATCGGGACGGCCCCTGGCCGGCAACCGGTGGGCCGGCGGGTGCGAAGCGTCTGCGATGGTTGGAAGCAGCATGACAGGCTTTCGGTGGG
>JBBQIP010000136.1:0-6956 GCA_038325045.1 Sphingomonadales bacterium | reverse complement strand
GCCACGGCCCGATCGACCCGTCCGGAAAGCGCACCAACCCGTGTGTCCACCCCGGTCAGCACCCCGCGCAAGCCGGCCAGCCCGTCGGCTGTCTCGTCCAGCTTCGGAGCCAACGTCGCAAGGCCCCCCTCCAGCCCGCTCAACCGAGGGTCCAGCTCCGCCCTGACCGAGCCCGCAAGCCGATCGGCCAGCGCCCCGCTGTCAAACACCGTCGCATCCAGAAGCGCGTCACGCACGGCTTCCTTCACCTTTGTGCGGCCACCGGCATCGCGCGTCTCCAGCCGCGCAATCTGCCGTTCCAGATCGCGCAGGCTCGCCAGTTGACCGTCCGCCAGCGTCAGCCGCCCGCGCAAATCCTCCACCGCCTGCGCCTGTTTTCCCAGCGCCTCCAGGTCGATCTGCTGCCCGTCGGCGCCCGTCAGCGAAGCGCGGAATTCCAGCAGATCCCGGCGCGCCGCGTCAAACCCTTCCACATTGCTGGCAATCCGCCCGACCCGCCGTTCCAGCGACTTCGCCGTCTCCAGGTCCAGCTGCACCCGTTCCACCTGCCGGCCGCGCGCATCATCCTTGTCCCGCACGCCGTCGACGCCCGCCTTCATCGTATCCAGCGCCTGCGCCAGGCTCGCCACCCGCTCCGCCACCGCCTTCAGCTCGCCGCCCAGCCTGCCGATGGCGACCGTCTGCTCCACGGAGCCGTTCGCCGCCTTCTCCACAAGGTCGCGCGTCGGCCCGTCCAGCCACGACAGCAGCACCTGCCCGCCATGCTCATGGTCGGCAGCGGCAAAGCTCTTGTCGAGCAGCGCCCGGTCGGCTTCCGCGCGCGCCACGATGATGCCGGCCAGGCTGCCGATGGCCGCCACCAGCCGGTTCCAGTCGGCCGCCTTCAGCGGCGCGCCCGGCGCCTGCTGGCCAATGGGTTTCAGCTCGTCGACAACGCGCGCGAGCAGGGCGAGTGTCGCATCTTCGGCCATGTCAGCGGTTCCCCTTCATCGCTGCAAGGAACAATCCGCCCTTCGACCTGTCCTCGGTGCGCTGCCGCTGCTTCAGCTCGGCGGAATAGCTGGCAACCGCAGGCCCGCTCGCCAGCGTCTCGGCAACGTTCATCATGTCCTTCACCACGATATCGTCCACCACATCGGGCGTCGCGGTCAGCAGCGCGGCGGCCATCTCCTCCTGCACCACCTGCCCCGCCCGCCGCTTCTTGCGATCATACACGGCGGGCGAATCCTGATAGCTGCTCTGCAGATCGAGGATCGTGTCCTGCATCCTCTTGCGCGACGCCGGCGGCAGATCGGGCACCTTCTCGATCACCCCGCGCACCTTGCTGTCCAGCGCCAGCTGCTCGATCTGCCGCTGCAATTCTGCCAGACTGCGGGCAAACAGGTCATAGAATTTCTGCACATTCTCCTGCACGTCGCCGATCGCCGCCACCAGCTCCGGATGGTCATGCCCGATGGGCGAAACCAGCCGCGCCAGCTCGCCGGTCGCCTTCGCCGAATCCGCCAGCGTGGCGGCAAGCAGGTTCCAGTCGTCGGCAAAGATCGGCTGCCCGGCCACCTTGCGCGCCTGGTCGCGCGCGTCGGTTTCCGCCTCCGCAAGCTTGGCCTGCGAAGGCCCCAGATTGGCGTCGGCAACATCGGCCACCACGATGTTGCCGAAGATGTTGGCCGGAATGACAATCCGGGTGATCGTCGGCCGGTCCGGCAGCACCCGGATCGGCCGGTTCACCAGATCGGCAATGATGTTCGGATGCTTCGCCACGATCTGCCAGTTCCCCGGCACCAGATTGGCCACCATCACCGACCCGTCGAGAAAGGGCGTCACCTCCCTTTTCTCCCGCGTCGCCTGGTTCACCAGGCTCACCTTCATGTCGCGCAAAAAGGCCGGCTCCGCACCCAGCTGCAAGTTCAGGCTGCCCATCGTCGTCTCCTCAACTTCCGAACGGGAAATCAATGTCCCAGTAAAGCGCCAGCTCCTGGTCGCGCGTTTTCGCCACCGGCTCGAACACCACGCGATTGTACAGCCGCGCCAGCGAAAGCCCGTCCGCCGCCAGCACCCCCAGCGCCGCCTCGCCGATATCGATCGATGCTGCCTGCGGGTCCGTGCTGTTGGCCGCCTCCGCCGGCACCACTGCGCGCACCCGCACCCGCACCTTGAACAGATCGGCCAGCACTTCGACCGTCATGGCGTCTGTCACCAGCGGCACTGCAAAGCCGGTCAGCGCGGGTGTGCCGTCGCCGTTGGTGGTGGTCAGCGCAATGCTGTCATAGGGCGGCGCCGGCGGCTCGCTAGAAATCCCCACCGCCATGCCGTTCACCGGCGTCGCCGCCGCCCCGCAAAACAGGTCCGCGACAAGTGCCGCACCCCCTTGCATCACGCTGTTGCTCGCCGACCGCGCGCACACCAGTCGCCCTTGCGCATCCCGCACTTCCAGCCGCAATGTTCCGATGATGCGGTGCATGTCCGCCTCCTATTCCAGCCGCGCGCCGTCGACAGCAGTCGTGTCGAACAGCGCCGAAATGCCACCAAGCCCGCCTTCCAGCCGCTGCGTTTCCCGCGTGGAAACCGCCGACAGCATCGTTGCGCGGCTTTCCAGCCGCTGCTCGTCCGCCAGTGGCAGCGCACTCACCCGGCCATCCACCCCCGCCGCGCGCAGCTCCGCCACCACGTCGCCCAGCAGCTGAAACAGTTGCGACCGCTCGGTCTCCGCATTGTGCCCGGCGCGCGGGCGCGGCCGCGCCACAACGCCGGCCGGAAGCTCGATCCGAAAAGCGGCAGCCTGCCGCTCGTCCCACCACAGATCCAGCGAAACCGCCGCCGGCTGCTCGAACAGCGCGCGATCGAACCGGCCGCCCTCGCCCGCCGGCCCGGTCGCCCAGCGCCCCTGTTCCAGATCGGCCAACGGACTGGCAAACACCGCGCTGCCCAGCCCCGGCGCATCGTAAAGCCCCAGCGGCCAGAACCACAGCCGGTTCACCCCGCGCGCCAGCATCAGCGGCCGGGCTTGCGGATCGGGCCGCACCGGCACAAACCGCGCACCCGGCACAAAGCCATCGCCGCTCCAGATTTCATGGCTCACATCGCGGTCGCCCACCCGCGCCAGCAAGCCGCCGCCTTCGCCCAGAGAAAAATGCAGCCGCTGCCCGCACGCCAGAAAGCCCGCCCACAGCAGGATCTGCCCGGTCGTCAGATTAACCAGAACAGGCGCTGCCGTGCGTGCCCCCGCAACCCCGGTGATCGTGCCGAGCAGCGCCGCCGGCTCCACTCCCTTGTTGTCGATGTCCAGCTGCGCCAGCGGCTGCCGCAGCGCGCCCTTTCCGCGCAAGCTGTCCGCCCGCCGACGCTGCAGCGGAAATTCCACAAAGCGCCCGCGCGCCGCCGGCGCCGAAACCCCGCGCCCCAGCACCCGATCGCCAAAGCGGATGTCCGCCGGCAACTCCATATACCGCTGCTCCAGCTCGCTCTCGACGCCCTTCAGGATGCGCAGCACGACATGCTCCAGCGCGTCGGCCGTCACCGCGCCGCGCAGCCGCGCTGCAATCACCGCCTTCAGCCGCTCGCGAAACAGCGAGACTCCCTCCCAGCCGGCCGGCGCAATGCCGAACAGCGCGCCGATCCGCGCCAGATCGCGCAAATCCCACGCCGTATCCACCCAGTGCGAGCGTCGCACCCGGTCCATATCCTCGTCGAACGCAGTCTGTTCGTTGGCCACCAGAGACAGCAGCGCCTCCAGCATCGTCCCGCGCTCGGCAGACCACACCGGCGGCAGCCGCCCCGCCATCGCCGCGCGGCGCATCATCCCGGTGCCTTTGGGCAAAGGCGCATCATCCCGGTGCCTTCGCGCAAAGGTGCATCATGATGTCAGCCGCACCGCGCGCACCGCAATGGTCGCGCTCGCCGGCGTCGCGAATGCCGGGTCGCCGCGCCGCAGCTCGGTGAAGCCGCCGCCTTCGCTCTCCACCACAACCACCAGCGCGTCGAGATCGATCACATAGTTCGCGTCGTTGCGAATGGCGGTCGCCACCGCGTCAAACGCAATCTCCGCCCCGCCGACCAGCTTGCCGGCAAACAGCTGCAGTTGCTGCTGCACCCCCGCCACCGCACCGGCTTCCGACACCGCAAGCGAAACAAAGCGCCCGTCGAGATCGATCCTGATGGCCACCGGCGCACCGCCTGCCGCCTGCCGCTCGAACAGCACCGGCCCGAACGTCACATCCTCCGGCGCCAGCCGCGCTGCCTTGTCGCCCGGCAGCACCGCGCCATCGCCCAGCGGCGCGCCGTCAGCCGTCCACGCCAGCTTCAAATCCGCAAGCCGCGCATCGCCCAGCATTTGCGCAAGGATCGGCCCCATCCTGAGCGTCGCTCCCGGAGCCAGCCCCGCCACCCGGGCGATGAGCGCGGCCTGCATCGCCTCTTTGGCCGCCGCCTGCTGCCCCACATCCAGCCGGTCACCGGCAAACAGCGGATCAACCAGCACGGCAAGCCTTACCGCCCCGGCAAACCGCGTATCGATGAAAATCCCCGCCGGCCGCAATTCCTCCACCCGCTGCGCAACGATCGCCCGGTTGCCCGGCGTATCCTCGCTGCACGCAACCATCAGCAGCACCTGTCCCGGCATCGGCACCGAAGCATCGGGATATTCGGCAATCGACACCGCCGACACGAACGGCAGGCTTTCAAGGCCGAAGCGCAGCGCATCGCGCGTCCCCTTGCCGGTCGCGTGAATGGCCCGCCGCGCCCGCGCCCGCAGCTGGTCGTCGCTTTCGTCCTCGGCCGCCGCCCAGGTTCCTTCCGCGTTCACCACAGACGAAACCCCGGCAATCGCCCGCTCGAGCACGGCAAGCGCACCGGCGGGCAACAGCTTCGTGCGCGGGCTTTCGCCGTGCACCCACACCTCGGCCGAAAGCTGGTTCGGCACCAGGCTCGCCTCCACGGTCGTCCGGTATCGCGTGCCCTTGCCGTCCGTCACAACGCTGTCGATCGGCACGAAGATCGTCCCCGATGATCCCGCCGCCCGGTTGAAGCGCACCTTGCCCACTGGGCTGCCCCGCGCGATGCGGCGCACATCCACGAGCGCCACCACCTTCTCTAGGCTGTCGCCCTTTGCGGTCTCCACAAAGCCGCCCTCATACACCAGCTGCAGCTGCTGATACTGGGTCGCAATTTCCCGTGCGATCGTCTCCAGCAGCGTCCGCGCCACACTGCCCACATTGATGTCGGTAATCGGCGTCGGCCGCAGCCGCTCGGGATAATAGTTCACCTCCAATGTCGACCACGGCGCCAGCCGCACCTTGCGCCCCAGCCGGATGGCAGAGCGTTCACCCAGCCCGTCGGCTGCCACCAACTCGAAATCCCGCTCGGAAAAGCGCCACGCAATCGCCTTTTCCTGCTCCCCCTTGCCCACCAGCACGCGGCCCGCCAGATGGCTCACCCGCCGCACCGGCCGATCGTCGAGCGGGATGAGTTCGGGCGGCACCGCGCCGATCTCCTTCACTTCGTTCACCGTGCCGCCGGTCAGCACCGTCAGCAGATCGCGCACCACATCGGGATAGGGGCGGGCATAGTCGCTCACAATGCCACCTCCAGTCCAAGCGAAATCGGATCACCGCCGCCCACCGCCGTCACCTGCACATCGATCAGCAGCCGGTCGTTGGCGCCCTCGGCCGTCCGCACATCCACCGCCAGCACCTCGGCCACCCGCCGCTCGGCGGCCAGCGCCTCCAGCACGAAAGCGCGCGCCTTTGCCCGGGTGAACGGCGTTGAAATCTCGCCGATGAGCTCGCCCAGCCGGCTGCCATACGCCGGATGCGCCAGTTCGCTCAGGCTCCCCACCGGTGTCAGCAGCCGCATCACCAGCGCCTGCTTCAACGCCCCCGGTCCCACAGCCCGATCGAAATCCACCCGGTCTTCGCGCGTCACCCCGCCGCGTGGATCGGTTGCAAGATCAAGGCTGTCACCGTCCGCCGCCTGAAAGAACGGCGTCAGCAGCAGGTCGCGCCCCAGATGCTGAAACCGCGGATCCAGATCGTTCGGGTCCATCAGCCCACCATCACCGTGCCGGCCGCGATGATCGCCCCGGTCGGCATGTCAGCCGGATCGTTGCAGGTCTTCACCATGTCTGCGGCGCGCGCGATGCCCTTGCCCCCGGCCTTCACCGTGGCCGACGCCAGCATCACAATTCCCTTGTTCGCAGGCGGCTTCTGAAAGCTCGCGCCCGGCGGGGTCGGAATGTGCGACGGGCTGTTGGTCGCGGTTGAATCCACCGTCGCCACCATCCGGCCATTGGCCTTCACCGAGGTGGAAAGCGCACCATCGAGCTTGCCCGAAAACACATGCGGCAGCGGCGTCGGGATGGGCGCGACCGCAGGCACCAGCACGATGTGGATGTCCACCCCCACCACCATGTCATCGGCTCTGGCGATCGGCAGTCCCATCAATTGAGCTCCACCATCGCGCCTTTGACAGTCACCTTCGCATCCGCCTCAAGCGCGATTTCCGTCGCCTTCAAGGTCAGCTTTCCCGCCGTCTCGATGGTTATCCCGCCGCCATCCTGCATCTTGACGGTGCCGTCGCCCACCGTCACCGACACACTCGAATCCTGCTCCTTCAGGGCCACCACCACCTTGCCCGAAGTCAGCGTCATCTCCCCGTCGGCCAGCACGATCCGCGTATCGCGCGACCCACCCAGCGCCAGCGTCAAGGTTCGCCCGCTGGTCACGTCCAGCTTCAGCTCGATGCAGTCATCGTCGCTGTCCGCCTTGTCGCCCGGAAAGCGGAACATGGCCTGGTCGCGGGTGAACTGGGGCGGCCGCCGATCGCCGGAATACAGCTGCGCCACCGCCACGGCAGACGACAGGTCACCGCGCGGAAACAGCACCAGCACCAGATCGCCGACCCGCGGCAACAAAGCCATTCCGCTGCCGCCGCTCGCCATCGGCACCTTCGGCAGATTAACC
>JBBQIP010000135.1:0-7082 GCA_038325045.1 Sphingomonadales bacterium | reverse complement strand
AGCGGCGTGGCGGCAAGGCGCGAAGCAAAATCCGGCAGCCGGTGCGCCCAACCACGCGGCTGCGCCCGCGCGGTCAGCAACAGCGGCCGGGTTGCGCTGGCCGCGTTCCAGGCATGGAACAGCGGTTCCCCCGCCTCCTCCCGGTCAGCATCCTCGATCAGCCTTGCGCCGGTACGCGCCGCAAACAGGGCCGCCAGATGGGTCTTGCCAGCTCCTTCCGGGCCGATCAGCACACAGCGCGGCATCGGCCAGGCCTCGGGCCGCGCCAGCCAGTCCACCGCCACGCGGTTGGCGTCCGACACAAAGAAATCAGCCTCCCCCAGCCGGGGGGCAAAGGCCAGCGGAAGCGGCGGCTGTTCGCCCATATCCGGCGCATTCTCGCGCAAAAGCAGGCCGAGCGTCATGCCGGCGGCCTTGGCAGCAAGCTAACCGGCGCTGCCGGAGCAGGCGCCGCAACAGGCGCAGGAGCAGGCGCTGCAACAGGCGAAGGTGGGGCAACGGGCGTGCGCCGGCGGAGCACCTGCAGCCCGCTTTCGGCCTCGATGGAGAGCCCGCGCGCGGCAAGCGCCGCCTGCAGCGCCGCCCTGTCCCCGGTGTAGCTGATGAGAATCCGTGAAGTGCCGCCCAGCGACAGGCTGGTTACCGTAACTGCGGTCACACCCGTGGTCTGGCGGAGCAGCTGTTCGGTGGCCGAAAGGCTGCCACCGTCCGGTGTCACCACCGCTACTTCCACGCCGTTGACGATCATCTCCTCGCCGGTAATGCCGCCCACCATATCCGAGCCGATATAGGGGGCGGGAGCGATAACCGGTTCAAGATCGACCGCCAGCCCCGCCTCGGAACGCAGCCGGCCGGACTGGAGCGCCGCCACATAAACGGCATCGATGCGCCGCACCGCGGTATCGAGCATCGCTGCCAGCCCTTCTTCGCTGGCCGCTTCAAGGCTGAACCGGCCGAGCAGCTCGGCATCCGGCCCGTGGCTGGCCGTAAAGTCGCCGCGTATCGGCCCGCCCGGCCAGCGGCGCACCATCCGCGCCTCGGCGCTCAGCACATCGACCGTATCGAATCGGTTGAGAATCGTGCGCCAGCTCGACCGGATGGGCCGGCGAACCTGCCAAGCGGTAAGCAGGATGTTGTCCGCCGCCGTGCCCGGCGCCAGCACATAATCAATGGGGGTCACCGATTCGCGAAACCGCTCCCAGGCCTCGAACCAGGGGGTCTTGGCCTGATAGACGGTCGCACTGCCACCATCGCGCCACACCGGCAAAAGCAGCATGGGCGGGGACTGGAGCATGCCAGCAGCCGTGCCGATGAAATCGGTGGCGCGCGACCGGTCGAACACCACGCCCAATGTGGCCAGATAGCGGGTCTGCGAAAAGCGTTCGCCCTGGCTCTCTATGCCGGCCACAATCGAATCGAGCTGGCCGTCCGAAAGCCGGGGGGCAGCCGAGGCCGGATTGCCCGAAACCCGTGCCCAGAGCAGCGGCCATGCCTTGCGCTGGGCAATCCGGTAAGCAGCAAAACGCGCCGTTTCAGGGTCGGCGGCCGAGACATCGACTACAATGCCTCCAATTGAATAAGCACTTCCGGCGGCCGGTTGAGACGGCGCATCCGCTGGCTGCGCAGCTGCAGGCGCCGCCACCAGCGCGCAGACCAGCAGGGCGTAGATCAGCGGGGAATGGGCGGGACGGGTCACAGCTTTCGTTATGCGAACCCCGGCCGCTGCTGCCAAGTGCCGATTGCCTCGCTCGGGGCCATTGCCTATGGCTCGCCCATGGCCAATTCCAACCGTCCGCCGCTTACCTATGCCGAGGCCGGTGTCTCGATTGCCGCCGGCAATGCGCTGGTGCGCGCCATAGCCCCGCTCGCCCGCGCCACCGCCCGGCCCGGCGCAGACGCCGAACTCGGCGGCTTCGGCGGCTTCTTCGATCCGAAGGCGGCTGGTTATACCGACCCGCTGCTGGTCGCCGCCAACGATGGGGTGGGCACCAAGCTGAAACTCGCCATCGAAACCGGCCGGCACGGCGGCGTGGGAATCGATCTGGTGGCAATGTGCGTGAACGATCTCATCGTTCAGGGTGCCGAACCGCTGTTCTTCCTCGATTATTTCGCCTGCGCAGCGCTCGACAGCGGGGTGGCCGAAACCGTGATCGCCGGCATCGCCCAAGGCTGCAAAATCGCCGGCTGCGCGTTGATCGGAGGAGAGACGGCCGAAATGCCGGGGCTTTATGCGCCCGGCGATTATGATCTGGCCGGCTTTTCCGTAGGCGCGGTGGAGCGCGGCGAGCAGCTGACCGGGAGCGAGGTTTCGGAAGGCGATGTGCTGCTGGGCATCGCTTCCACCGGCGCGCACTCCAATGGTTTCTCGCTCATCCGGCGGATTATCGGACGCTCGGGCGCGGCACTCGATGCCCCAGCACCTTTTGCGCCCGAGATCAGCCTCGGGGAGGCGCTGCTCACCCCCACCGCCATTTATGTGCGCGCGCTGCTGCCGGCCATTCGCAGCCGCCGGCTCCGCGCGCTGGCGCACATAACCGGCGGCGGCTTTCTGGAGAATGTGCCGCGTGTGCTGCCCAAGGGGCTGCATGCCGAGATCGAGGCGCAGCCGCTGCCACCGCTGTTCGAATGGCTGCGGGTAGAGGGCAATCTGGGGGCAGATGAGCTCGCCCGCACCTTCATCTGCGGCTTCGGCATGGTGCTGGTTGCAGCCGCCGACCAAGCCCCGTCGCTCATCAGCGAGCTTGGCGCCGTGCCGCTTGGCCGGATCATTGCCGGCCCGCACGGCTGCACGGTGCGCGGCGACGCCGGCCTGTGGGGCGCCGCCGCCCCCTGGTCCGTATCGCACCATGGCTGAACGCGCCCGAATTGGCGTGCTTATCTCCGGGCGCGGCTCCAACATGGCAGCGCTGCTCTATGCCTCCAGGCAGGTCGATTGCCCCTATGAGATTGCGCTGGTCGCCTCCAACGATCCGGCAGCACCCGGGCTGGCGCTGGCGCGTGCAGAAGGTGTGCCGGTCTATGCCCACCCCCATCAGGGGCTGAAACGCGCCGAATTCGATGCGCTGGTAAATGCCGAACTGGTGCGCCACCGCATCAGCCATGTGGCACTGGCCGGCTATATGCGGCTGCTCTCAAGCTGGTTCGTGGAGCGGTGGGAGGGGCGCTGCCTCAACATCCACCCCTCGCTGCTGCCCGCACACAAGGGGCTCGGCGTGCATGAAGCGGTGATCGCCGCCGGAGAACGGGTGAGCGGCTGCACCGTCCATCTTGTCACCCCGGCGCTCGATGACGGGCCGGTGCTGGGACAAACCAAAGTAGCAGTGCTACCGGGCGATTCGGCTGATTCCCTCGCCGCAAGGGTGCTGCTGGCCGAGCACCAGCTATACCCCCGCGTGCTGGCAGCCCATGTGAGCGCCGGGAACAGCCCCGAGGTGCTGCTGGGCAAGATAAGAGACCTCGCCCTGGCACTGCCTGAAGCCGAGGAGAAACGCTCCCACGGCAACCCCGGCTTCTTTATCCGCGGCGGGAAGTTCTTCGCCTACTGCACGGATAATCATCATGGAGACGGCATAACGGCCCTGCTGGTCAAGACCAGCGGCGCGGATGAACAGGCCATGCTCATCGAACGCGACCCGGCGCTCTATTTCCGCCCGGCTTACTTCGGCCCGGCGGGATGGGTAGGCATCCGCCTGAGCGCAGACACCGATTGGGCGGACATGGAAAGCCGGCTCGCCAGCAGCTGGCGAGCCGTTGCTCCCAAACGACTGGCGATGCTGCCTATTTAGTATAGCATGCGAATTTTCGGAGGCTTCCTATGGTATTCGTTCTCGGAATTATACTCTTAGGGGCCGCAATATATTACTTTCGGCCGATAAACCTCCGCTCAAAAGAAGCTAGTTGCTATCTACACGAACAACATGCCCCGCTCCTAGAAATCAAAGATGCGCTTCCCGAGAGGTTCATCGTATTCGATTTTGAAACGACTGGCCTCTATGCAGATCAGCATGAGATTGTTGAAATAGGTGCGATTCGCATTCACCGAGACAGCGAACTACATGATACATTTCAAACAATAGTACTTACTGAAAACCCTCTTTCTGAATTCATTATCAACTTGACAGGAATCACTCAGGAAATGGTAAATTCTGAAGGTATTGCTATTAATGAGGCAATGCGTGACTTTAAAGAATTCGTCGGCGATTTGCCGATGGTCGCATATAATGCCAAATTTGATAGTAGCTTCCTAAAGGAAGCGTCCGTAAAAACGGGCATAGTTTTCAATAATAAAATATCCTGCGCCCTAAAAGAGGCTCGTAGAGCGTGGCCGGGCAGGCCAAGCTACAAACTTGCTGACTTGGCCAAAACGGGTAACATAACAACCTCAGGTGCACACCGAGCCCTTGAAGATGCCCGCATTGCAATGATCGTTTACGCAGCAGCAAGGCGGACGAGTAAGCCGGCCCGCCCCACAACTTAACAGTTGCAATAATCAGATATTTTTAGCCGACGATCTCGGTCTGGGCGAAGAAATAGGCGATTTCGGTGGCGGCGTTCTCGTCCGAATCCGAGCCGTGCACCGAATTTGCCTCGATCGATTCGGCGTGCACCTTGCGGATGGTGCCGGCATCCGCATTGGCGGGGTTGGTTGCGCCCATGATGGTGCGGTAGCGCGGCACGGCGTCTTCGCCTTCCAGCACCTGCACAACCACCGGACCGGAGATCATGAACGCCACCAGTTCACCGAAGAACCCGCGCTCGCTGTGGACGGCATAAAAGCCTTCTGCCTGCGCCTTGGTCAGGTGCAGCCGCTTTTGCGCCACGATGCGCAGGCCGGCGCCCTCGATCATCGCATTGATGGCGCCGGTCAGGTTGCGGCGGGTCGCGTCGGGCTTCAGAATCGAGAAGGTGCGGGTAACCGCCATGGCAAAGTCCATTTCTATTATGGGGTTTGGGATTCGGTCGGGCCTCTAGGGCGGGCCGGCCGATAATGCAACCTTGCGCCGTCAGTCATGGCCTCAACCGGCGCGCTCGAAGCCGCCGCCCTGCCCTTCCCGCCAGAAGGCCAGCGCCACCCCCGCCTCGGCCTTCAGTGCCCGCCAGCGAGCCCGTGCAGCCTCCAGTTCCGCCTCCCCGAACAGCCACAGCACGCGGCGGAACCCGCCCAGCGCATCCGGAAGCTGCCCTTCCAGCTGCATCAGGCAATCGGCGCCATTGGCAGCGCGACCATCGGCTGCCAGCGTTTCGGACAGCAGCACCGGCTGGCTGGCGATTCGCTCTGCTGGCAGCGCGGATGCAAGCCCGTGCGGCACAAAGCTGGTGGGGGAAAGCTGCCACAGCGCATCGTCCAGCCGCGCCAGCAACGCCTGGTCGGCGCTCCTGAGCAGCAGCCGCAGGCCCGCGGCTCGCGCCTTCACCACCAGCGCCGGCGCTACCGCCTCGATCGGCCGCTGCGCCAGCTGGTAGAAGGCGATATCGGCCGCCACTTGCCGTTTCAGCCCTGTTCGTGATTGGCGGCGATGAACCGGTCCAGCAGCCGCACGCCGTAGCCGGTGGCGCCCTTGTCGTGGAGCGTTCCGGGCTTGGAGGCCCAGACCATGCCGGCGATATCGAGATGCGCCCACTTCACCCCCGGCTTCACGAACCGCTGGATGAACTGGGCGGCCGTGATCGAGCCGCCCTCGCGCGGGCCCACATTGCGGATATCGGCGATCTGGCTGTCGATCAGCTTGTCATACGCAGCGCCGAGCGGCATCCGCCACAGCGGCTCGCCCACCGCCGCACCGGCGGCCGTGAGCTGCGCTGCCAGCCCGTCATCATTGGCGAACATGCCGCCATATTCATGGCCCAGGCTGATGATGATCGCGCCGGTGAGCGTGGCGAGATCGACGATCACCTCGGGCTCGAACTTGCTCTGGGCCCAGGTAATGGCATCGCACAGCACCAGCCGGCCTTCCGCATCGGTGTTGATCACCTCCACCGTCTGGCCGTCCATGGTCTTCACCACGTCGCCCGGCCGCTGCGCCTTGCCGTCGGGCATGTTTTCCACCAGCCCCACGATGCCCACAACATGTGCCTTGGCACCGCGCGCGGCGAGCGCATGCATGGCGCCCACCACGGCACCGGCGCCGCCCATGTCCCACTTCATATCCTCCATGCCGGCGGGCGGCTTCAGCGATATGCCGCCGGTATCAAAGGTCACGCCCTTGCCCACCAGCACCACCGGCTTGCCCGCCTTCTTGCCCAGCCCGTTCCACCGCATCGCCATCAACCGCGCCGGCCGTTCCGAGCCTTGCGAAACGCCAAGCAGCGCCCCCATGCCGAGCGCCTTCATCGCCGGCTCGTCGAGCACCTCGATCTCGATACCAAGCTCGGCCAGATCGGCACTGCGCGCCACAAAGCTTTCCGGATAAAGCTCGTTGGCCGGCTCGCTCACCAGCGCGCGGGTCCGCATCGCACCTTCGGCAATGGCTTTGAGCGGTTTGAAGAAGGCCTCCGCCCCGGCGGCGCCCACCACATCGAGCGCCACCAGGCTCGGCTTCTGCTTCGGCTTCATCGTGGTCCGGTACAGGTCGAACCGCCAGCCGCGCAGCTGCGCCCCCAGCGCCAGATGCGCCGCCGCTTCTGCCAGCGGAATTGCTGCGGCAAGCCCGGTCATGTCCACGGTCAGCCGGGTTTCGCCGCTGGTCTGCAGCCTCGCCATCAAGGCAGCGCCGATCTTCTCGAAAACCCGCGCATCGGCCTTTTCCACCGGGCCAAGCCCCGCCACCAGCAGCCGGCTGGCATCGATACCGGCAGGGCTCAACACCTCGACAAGGCTCGCCGCCTCGCCGTCGAAGCGCGCCGCCGCCAGCGCCCGGCCAAGCGCGCCGCCGCCGGCCGTGTCGATTGCGGCCGCTGCGCCGCCAAGCTCGGTGGAGCCGGCCAGCACTGCGCGCGCATGCGGCTCGGCTACGGGCTGGGCGGGAAAGCTGATGTCTGGGGTCACGGTGCGGCCTCTTCGTTTTTGGCAGTGTGCAAGCGGTCTAATGGGGCCGCCTTCGCCCGTCCAACCGTATCAGCGCCGCACGGGCCGGTGGACGCCT
>JBBQIP010000134.1:0-7127 GCA_038325045.1 Sphingomonadales bacterium | reverse complement strand
TATGACAAGGACCGCGAGGGGCATTACGGGCTGATTTCCGCGCTGCACAAGGCGCTGCGCGGCTCCGACCCCGATGCTGCGCTTTATTATCTGGAGCGGATGCTGGTGGCGGGCGAGGACCCGCTCTACCTGCTGCGCCGGCTGGTGCGCTTTGCCAGCGAGGATATAGGGCTGGCCGACCCGTCCGCGCTGCAAGTGGCGATGGCCGCCACCGAGGCCTACCGGTTTCTGGGAAGCCCCGAGGGCGAGCTGGCAATTGTGCAGGCCTGCCTGCATCTGGCCACCGCACCCAAGTCCAACGCGGCTTATGTGGCCGAAAAAGCCGCGCGCAAGGTGGCGCGGGAGAGCGGATCGCTGCCCCCGCCCAACGCCATATTGAACGCGCCGACAAAGCTGATGAAGGAGCTGGGCCGAGGCGAGGGCTATGCCTATGACCATGACGCCGAGGATGCATTTTCCGGCGCCGATTACTGGCCCGAGGGGCTGGCGGCGCAGAAATTCTACAGCCCCAGCCCGCGAGGGGCCGAGGCGCGGATCGGCGAGCGGCTGGCCGAATGGGCAAGGCGGCGGGCGGCAAAGCGGGAGCCATGAGGTTCAAGCACTTTGCGGGCATCGACTGGTCGGGCGCCAGGGGGTGCCGCCACCCCGGCATTGCGGTGGCGGTGTGCGGTGGCAGCGGCCCGCCGCAGCTGGTGGCGCCGCCGGAGAATGGCGCATGGTCGCGCACCGCCGTGCTCGAATGGCTGCAGGGGCTGAAGGGCGATTGGCTGGTGGGCATGGATGCCGGCTTTGGCTTCGCCGCCGTGCCGCCGTTCCGGATGCCGGCGCGGGCACTTTGGGCGGAGGTCGATACGATTGCGGCCGAAGACCCCGACCTTGGCGCGCACAGCTATGTGGCGGCGCGGGCAGGCAGTTTCTGGACCGGCACGCAGGACGGCCCGCGCCACTTGCGCGCGCACCTGCGGCGGACCGAGCAGGTGTACAAGGCAACAGGGCTGGGCACGCCCACCTCCAACTTCGTGCTGCTGGGCGCCTCCCAGGTGGGCAAGGCGAGCCTTTCTGCCATGCGGCTGCTCAACCGGCTGGGCTGGCCGGTGTGGCCGTTCGATCCGCTGCCCGCATCCGGCCCGGTGATACTCGAAATCTATTGCCAGGCCTTTGCCCGCATGGCCGGCCACCGGGGCAAGCTGCGCGAAGGGGCGGCGCTGGCGGCTGCGTTGCAGCACTTTGGCAGCGCCGCGCCGGCCGGGCTGGGCGCACGCATTTCGGACCATGAAGGCGATGCGCTGATAACCGCTGCTGGCCTGCGCACCATATCCAGCGAGCCGCCATGGTGGGCGCCGGCCGGGCTGGCGGGCGTTGCCACCACCGAAGGCTGGACCTTCGGGGTAGCGTGAGCGTGCGCGGAGGATTTGGCGAAAGCCGGTGGTTCCGCTATCGCCGGGCAGATGCAATCGCTTGCTGCCCTTCCGCCCGCTCTGCTCGTTGCCCTTGGGGGCGGCGTGGGGGCGGCTTTGCGCTATCTGGTTTCGGCCTGGGCGCTGGGAGCGTTTCCGCCGAGCTTTCCCTGGGGCACCTGGATCGTGAATATCCTCGGCTCTTTTCTGCTCGGGCTGCTGGTGGCGCGCTTTGCCGATGATCAGGCGCTGCGGCTGCTGCTCGGCGTGGGGCTGCTCGGCGGGTTCACCACTTTTTCCGCCTTCAGCCTCGATCTGGTGGTGATGGTGAACCGGGGCGAGGCGATGCTGGGGCTGGCCTATGCGGTGAGCGCGGTGGCGGGCGGGTATGTTGCCGCAACGCTCGGCATCAGCCTGGGCCGCGCGCTATGAGCGAAGCCACCATAGCCGAGGATGATGACGGCATAAGGCTGGACCGCTGGTTCCAGCGCCACCAGCCGGGGGTATCGTTCAACACCGTCTCGCGCTGGTCCAAAACCGGCGCGGTGCGGCTGGACGGCGCCAAGGCCATTCCCGGAGACCGGATTCGCGCCGGGCAAAAGCTCAGCTGGCCCGACACGGTTCCGGTGGAGGCCGCACCCCGCCCGCGCGCCCGGGAGCGCGCGCCGCTCAGCCCCGAGCAGACCGACTATATGCGCTCCATGGTCATCCACCGTGATGCCCATGCCATAGTCATCAACAAGCCGCCGGGGCTGGCCACGCAGGGCGGCACCGGGCTTTCCACCAGCGTGGATGCGATGCTCGATGCGCTGCAGTTCGAGGCGCCGCAACGGCCGCGCCTGGTGCACCGGCTGGACAAGGACACATCGGGCGTGCTGCTGCTGGCGCGCACGGCGCGCGCCGCCGCCTGGTTTTCCCGCGCCTTTTCCGGGCGTGATGCGAAAAAAACCTATTGGGGGCTGACCGTGGGCGTGCCCAAGCTCTCCACCGGCGAAATAGACGCGCCACTATCCAAACAGCCGGGCAGCGGCGGCGAAAAAATGCATGTGGACGAGGAAGCCGGGCTGGCCGCACGCACCCGCTACCGGGTGCTGGACAAGGCCGCCGCGCGGGCAGCCTGGGTGGAGTTCATGCCGCTATCCGGCCGCACCCACCAGATCAGGGTCCACGCCGCCGCCATCGGCACGCCGCTGGTGGGCGATGCCAAATATGGCGGGCGCGACAGCTTCCTGACAGGCGGGATCAGCCGCAAACTGCACCTCCACGCCCGGCGCCTCGTGCTCGACGGGCCAGACGGCAAGCTGGACGTGACCGCCGACCCGCCCGGCCATATCACCGAGAGCTTCACCATGCTGGGCTTCGACCCGGACCGGGGCATACCCGTGGTGGAAGCACCCGCCCCGCCGGCCGCCGCCAAGCCGCGCCGGCTATCCTCCTCCACCAGCGGCAACCGCCGCGGCGAACGCCGCTCGCGGGGGAGCCGCGGCTAGGTTGCAAGGTGGTGCAGGGCCTCCGGCGGTTGGGGCCTTGGGCCCCAAACCCCGTTTTATGGGGTGTTGCGATTGACGCGCGGGCGGTTCGATATTTGAGATGGGCCGGGAATTTGGCGATTGTGTCGTTTGCAAATTGGCGGTTTTAGAACGTCCGTTATCGACCCCGAGGCGGACATTTAGCAAGCCGTCTTCCTATGCGGGCAATTGGGCCGGTGGAGGACAGGCAGCTTTCGGCACCAATTGCCGCGTTATTGGCTGTGGTCATCACCAGCACGGAAATGCCCGGCGCGGTGGACAAGCCCCAGCATATGCGACGCCGCATCAACGGTCAGCGGATGCTGCGTCCGGCCGGGCCGTGGCGCAATGATCGCCGCCATGTCGCGCACATGCGCCAGCTGAAGTTCAGACCCGTCGGCAAGCAGCGCGATGACCAGATTCTCGAGCGCGATGACCCGAACACGCAGCTGTACCAATTCAGTATTGGACAATTCCGGAACAGGCAGCGCGCTTTGGGGCATATGCTCCGGTTCCGCGCCGCCCTCATTCTCCCACCGCGCCAGCGCTCGCTCGCGCAGTTGGATTTGCTCGGCTTTGATAGCATTTTCATCGGTCATGATATGAACCCTTGTGCAGATGGGACTGCCAAAGCGGCACTCCTTTTAAAACGCGCCGTGATCAGGGCCTGCTCAGGCCATGCCATGGCTGCCGGCGACAGCCCCAAACAACGTGATCAGCGCCAGCAGTAGCAGTATCCTATGGACCCGCTCCATACGGGCAAAATTGCGCGCCTCGGGGTCGGGCGCCGCCATGGCGCGATGCAGAACCAGAGGTTCGAGCACGAACAGCATCACCATAAAGATCAGCCACAGGCCGACCATCGCGTGCATCCACCACAGCCGCGGCTCGGCAAAGCGGCTCCACATGTCATAGCGCCAGACCATCCAGAAACCGCTGGCACCCGCCAGCAGCACCCAAAGCTTCGCCTGTGCCGAAAAGCGCCGTTCGATCTTGTGGAAGGCCGTTATCCGCGCCGCCGGCTGCTGGTCGGCACGGATCACCGGCATCAACGCCAGTGTCACAAAGGCGACGCCGCCAATCCACAACAGCACCGCAATCACATGGACCACACGCGCCAGGATGAAATCGTCCATGTGCCGGCTTCCAGCTACGCTATTCGTCGACGGCAGGCTGGACTTGGGTCGCACCTGCGGCGCACTCGTCATGGCCGCTGTTGGAGCTGAGGAACCCCGCTGCCATCAAGCCACCCCCAAGCAGGATGGATATGAACACCGCGATGCCGGTGGTCAGCACCAGCGTCGGGGTAAGCGGGCCGTACAGCGACAGATAGTAAAGTGCGGCGGCAACCATCGCCACGCCGGCGATGCCGAGACAGGCGATGAGGCGCCAGAAACTGGTTCGCGCCTTGTTGGCCCGCGCTTCATCCCGTGTCGATATAGCCATGGTCATGCCTCCTGATCGTCGGCGGTTGTCAGAACCGCCATGTCCGGCTCTGTGTCGTGAAAATCAACGCGCATCCGTATGGCGCCCAAGGGGGTCACAAAGTGCGTCTGCCCAGGTTTCACCAGCCCGGGACGCCCCGGTGACAGCGTCTGCGATTCGGGCGGATCGACAAACGTCAGCCGCAATTGCCCTTCAAGAACGTTGATCACCCCCCAGGCGCCGGCCTTGGTGCGATGATCGGCGCGCAAGGCCGCGGGCAGCGTCACCTCATCAAACACCGGTGTCGATCGATAGGCGCCCATGTCAGGCCGCCAGCGTCACGGGCGTGCCGCGCGGCGGCAGGCGGTAAAACAGCGCCAGCTTCAGGCTTTGCGCGATGCGTTCGGCCTTGGCTTGCAGCGCCGCTGCAAGGTCGGCTGGCAACGATTCATCGGTGACATTTGCCCACAGCGCCAGCCAACGATCGAACATTGGTGGCGTGATGATGGCCAGATGCTTCATATGCGCCGCCATCGGATTGCCTTTGTAGCGACCAGTGGTCAGCATCACCGACGACCAGAACGCCACCAGCTTTTCAAGATGCGGTGGCCAATCGTCGATGGCGCCCGCAAACACCGGCCCGATCAGCGCATCGGCCCGAACCCGCTCATAAAAACGCGGGACCAGCGCTGCGATCTGTGCCTCGGTAATGTCGTGCCCGGTGTTCATCGCCTACCTCCAATCATGTATAAAAAATATATGTATTCCTTGCCGATGAAAGATGCAAACGATATGCATGTATATTCCGGCAGACTGACAGGAAGCGATGCGTCTCACCCGCCATACCGATTACGCCATGCGCGTGCTGCTGTATCTTGGCGCGCGCCCCGACCGGCTGTGCACCATCCCCGAGATGGCCCGGACCTATGGCATTTCACAGAACCACCTGATGAAGGTCGTCCACCAACTCGGCAAAACAGGCTATGTCACCAGCGTTCGTGGCCGCCATGGCGGCATCAGACTGGCCCGCGCCGCAAGCGCGATCAATGTCGGCGCCGTGATGCGGAACAGCGAGACACAGGCTGGTGCGGAAGGTTTGGTCCTGCTCGATTGCCCGCAATGCCTAATAGCCCCAGCTTGCGGGCTTACCAGCGTGGTCGACGAAGCGCTCACCGCCTTTTTCGCGGTTCTCGAACGTCATACGCTCGCCGACCTGCTCAACCAGCGAACCGATAGATTGCTGGAAATATTTGCGCTCAAGGAGGCGGAGCGGAACATTTAGTCGTTCTGCGTTTCCATCAAGATCGCAGTATTGCGCGATTTCAGTATCTCCCCATGCCTCCCTTGCGTTGATCGGCAAGTCGCATGACCGAGAAGCGGTCAAAACGTAGTCGCCGCTCGACTGCCTGCTCCCCACCCATTCCCACCCATTCGACCGGGCTTGCAAACAACATGCTCTCCAAAAAGACGGGGTCCGGGGCCTGTGGCCCCGGCCGCCGGAGGCCTCTGCTTTCCTCCCTCAACCGCCCGGTGCAGCCACCAGTTTCAGCAGTGCGGCCATGGTGTCGGCTTCGGCGGGTGGTTTGTCGGGGCGCGGGCGGTGGGAGCGGGGGCAGCGCGTGGCGAGGCCGGATTTGTGGCGGCGGCTTTTGTGCGCGGCGTCGAAGGCTGCTTCGGCCAGGAAGGTTTTTCTCCACTTCGCGCACGGGGCTGAATTTGACGGTGGTGTGGCTTTGCGCGCAGCGGCCGATATTCGGGCGCAGAGCGGGCAGATGTGCCCTGCTGTTCCGGAGATTGCCGGACTGGTGATGAGGCTGGTTCGGGATCGTTGGGAACGGTGCTCCGCTTCAGTTTGATCGGAGACTGGCCTGGTTGTGTCTTTATCGGGGTTCAGCGGGTTTTGGCCAGGCTTTCGATGGCTTGCCGTCGGCGTTTATCATCGCCTTCACGGCAATGGCTGCATAAACAAAGGGCGGGCCCCGCTGTTGCGGCGCCCGCCCCTGTTCTTTCAGGAATTAAAGCCGTGCGCTTACTTCGGCATCAGCACGGTATCGATCACATGGATCAGGCCGTTGGACGCGGCCACATCGGTGGCAGTGACCTTGGATGTGTTGCCGGCCGCATCGGTCAGGGTAACGCCGCCATCGACGATCTTGGCTGTCAGGGTTCCGCCGCCGACGGTTGTGATCGCATAGCCCGCATCGCCCGCGCCGGTGATTGCCGAGGTGAGCGTTGCCGCATCAACCGAACCTGAGACCACATGATAGGTCAGGATCGCCTTCAGCGTTTCCTTGTCGTCGGTGGTCAGCTTTTCCACTGTGCCGGCGGGAAGCTTGCCAAAGGCGGCGTTGGTCGGCGCGAACACGGTGAACGGACCAGGGCCTGACAGCGTTTCAACCAGCTCGGCCGCCGTTACTGCGGTCACCAGCGTCGAGAAATCGGGGTTGCCCTGCGCCACGACGACAATGTTGCCAGCAGCAGCGGCAACAGGAGCGGCTTCCTCGACAGCAGCGGTGGTATCTGCCGTGGTGGTTTCAGCGGCCTTCTCGCCGGAGCAGGCGGCCAGCGCAAGCACAGCAACCGAAGCGAGCGCAAAATGCATGATCTTCATGGCGTATTCCTTTTGAAGGCCCGAAGGCCGGGTGAAGCGCGGATGCGCCGATGGGTCAGAGGCGAGCGTATAGCCGCACTGGCTTGGCTAGTCGATGCACAGGTAAACGGTCCAACTCTTTGGCGTTCCTTGGTCCAGACAAAATGCCGCATCTTGCCCTCCGGCCTCCCAAAGCGGCCAAGGCGT
>JBBQIP010000133.1:0-7249 GCA_038325045.1 Sphingomonadales bacterium | reverse complement strand
CCTGTCCCCCACCGCAGCGCCGGCGAAGAAGCGGCCATCGGCGGTCACCCCATCGCCGCGCGCGGCCAGCCGCACGATCAGATCCGCCTCGCTCACAGCGCTGCCAGCACGGCCGGGAGCAGCCCGGGCAGATCATCGGCGATCAAGCCTGGGCCGTGGCGGCGGGCGGCCTCGCCGTGCAGCCATGCGGCCGCAGCGGCGGCCTCGAAACCGGACATTCCCTGGCCCAGCAGCCCGGCGATGATGCCGGCCAGAACATCGCCGCTGCCGGCAGTGGCCAGATCGGCCGGGGCATGGAGGTTCACCTGCAGCCGGCCATCGGGGGCGGCGATGATGGTCTCCGGCCCTTTCAGCAGCACTGTCGCCCCGCTGGCGCTGGCGGCGGCCTGCACCGCGCCTATCCGGTTCTCTCCCAAATCGCCGAAAAGGGCGCGAAATTCGCCTTCGTGCGGGGTGAGCACCAGCGGCGCCTCCCGGGCGAGCATCCGGCCGGGGTCCACCAGCGCCAGCGCACCGGCATCGAGCACCAGCGGCAGGCCCGTGTCCATCAGCCGGGCCATCCAGCGCCGGCTGCGTTCCGCCACGCCCAACCCCGGGCCGATCAGCACCGCCCGGGTGCGTGGATCGGCCAGCAGCGCCTCCCCGTGCGAATCGCTCCGCCGCATAAGCGCCAGTGCCGGCGGCTGCCCGGTGGGGCCGATGAGGGTGACCAGCCCGGCACCGACCCTGAGGGCGGCAAGGGCTGCCAGCCCGGCCGCGCCGCCGTGGCGCGCCTCGCCGGCCACCACCAGCACATGGCCGCGGGTATATTTATGGCTTTCAGCCGGCAAGAGCTGGCGCCGTGGCCGGCCCACCAGACAGTGCGGGCTGCTGCCGAGATCAAGGCCGATATCGGCTATCACCAGCCGCCCGCGCAGCCGCGCACCCTGCCCCTGCACATGGCCGTATTTGGCCGCTCCGAATGCGATGGTGAGGTCAGCCGCCAGCGCCGGGCCGAGTGCAGCGCCGCTATCTGCCTCGATACCGCTGCTGATATCGAGCGCTGCTACGGCACTTGCGCACCCTGCCAGCCGCTCCAGCACCGCCGATGCCTCTGCCGGCAGCTGCCGCCCAAGGCCGGTGCCGAACAGGGCATCGACAATCAGCGGCGCCGAACCGGCATCGGAAAGCGAAAGCACTGGCCCGTCCCAGCGCGCGGCCATGGTAGCGGCGGGCTCGGCCTGCGGCGGGGCGAAGGCTGCCACCTGTGTGGCCACACCGGCGGCGCGCAACCCGAGCGCCACGCCGTAGCCATCGCCGCCATTATTGCCGGGGCCGCACAGCACCAGCGCGCTCCGCGACGGCAGGGCCGCAAGAATTGCCGCCGTCGCCGCAGCGCTGGCCCGCTCCATCAGCCGCAGTGCCGGCACCCCCGATTCGATTGCGGCGGCCTCTGCCGCGCGCATGGCAGCAGCGCCGAGCAGCGGCGGGCCATTGCCAAGGATCAGCATTGCGCGGCGCGGGCGCTGATGGCACATACAGATGCATGCGAATTGCCCTTGCCCTTCTCCCCCTGCTGGTTGCCGGCTGTGCGGCCTCGCCGCTCTATGTGGAGCGCAGCGAGCTTCGCGGCACGCTGGCCGAAGTGCCGCGCGATGCCCGGGGCGAACCGATTTTCGCCGCTATCCGCGCTATGCCGGCCGGGGCCATGCCGGTTGCGCAGGAAGCGCTGGCCGCTCGCCGCGCCCCCATGCTGGCTGAACAGCGCCACTAACCCATCAGATATCGGCAAAGACATGGCGCTCCTGCGCCGCGCCCGGGTGGGTGACAGCACCGGTGCGCGCCGGGCCGACATTCTGGGCGAAGCGCCAAATCGCGCCCGAGCCATAATCGCTCTGCCGGGGCTGCCAGCGGGCCTTGCGCTCGGCCAATACGGCCTCTGACACGTCGAGGTCGATGGTTCCGGCCTCGGCGTCGATGTGGATCATGTCGCCCTCTTCCACCAACGCAATCGGGCCGCCGGCAGCCGCTTCAGGCCCGACATGGCCGATGCAGAAGCCGCGGGTGGCGCCCGAGAAGCGCCCATCGGTGATCAGCGCCACATGTTCGCCCAGCCCCTGGCCATAAAGCGCTGCGGTGGTGGAGAGCATCTCGCGCATGCCGGGGCCGCCCTTGGGCCCTTCATAGCGGATGACCAGCACCGATCCCTTGACGATCTTGCGCGCCTCAACGGCGGCGAAGCAATCTTCCTCGCAATCGAACACCTGCGCCGGGCCGCTGAACTTGAGCCGCGCCATGCCGGCGACCTTCACGATGGCCCCATCGGGCGCAAGCGAGCCCTTGAGGCCGACCACGCCGCCGGTGGGGGAGAGCGGCCGATCGAACGGGTAGATCACCTTCTGGTCAGGGTTCCAGGTGATTTCGGCGATGTTTTCCGCCAATGTCCGACCGGTCACGGTCATGCAGTCCCCGTGCAGCAAGCCGGCGTCGAACAGTGTCTTCAAGGCCATGTATACCCCGCCGGCGTCGTACATGTCCTTGGCCACATACCTGCCACCCGGCTTCAAATCAGCGATGTAAGGTGTTGTCTTGAATATCTCGGCCACATCGAAAAGGTCGAAGTCTATGCCACATTCATTGGCCATAGCCGGCAGATGCAGGGCCGCGTTGGTGGAGCCGCCGGTTGCGGCCACGATCCGCGCAGCATTCTCGAACGCCTGTCTGGTGCAGATATCGCGGGGCCGGATGTTCTTCTCGATAAGCGTCATAACCTGCCGGCCGGCGGCGATCGCCACATCGGCGCGGCTGGCATAAGGAGCCGGCGCCATGTTGCTGTTGGGCAGCGACAGCCCGATTGTCTCTGCCACACAGGCCATGGTGTTGGCGGTAAATTGGCCGCCACAGGCACCGTGGCCCGGGCAGGCCACTTTTTCCAGCGCGGTAAGCCGTTCGAGCGGACAGGAGCCGGCGGAATGGCCGCCCACGGCCTCGAACACATCGACCACGGTCACATCCTTGCCCTCGAACCGGCCGGGCAGGATGGAACCGCCATATACAAAGATCGAAGGCACGTTCAGCCGCAGCATGGCCATCATCATGCCGGGAAGGCTCTTGTCGCAGCCGGCGAAGGTCAGAAGCCCGTCATAACAATGGCCTCTGACAGAAAGCTCAACCGAATCGGCAATCACTTCCCGGCTTACAAGGCTGGCTTTCATGCCCTGGTGGCCCATCGCGATCCCGTCGGTCACGGTGATGGTGTTGAAACGACGGGGCAGACCGCCGGCTTCCTGTACGCCTTGCCGGGCCACATCAGCCTGGGCATCGAGTGTGGTGTTGCAGGGGGCCGAATCATTGCCGGCCGATGCGATGCCCACGAACGGCCTCGCAATCTCCTCCTCGGTCAGCCCCATGGCGTAGTAATAGCTGCGGTGAGGCGCGCGCTCAGGGCCGACAGAGACATGGCGGCTGGGCAGGCGGGACTTGTCGAAACGGCTGGTCATGCATCGCTCCCTATGGAAATCGCTGGTTGCGCGCTGGCAAAGCGCGGGTCAAGCCGTGCGGAGCGCGGCAAGCAGCTGGCGAACGGTATCGGCGATGACATGGCACCAGTGCGCCACCCCGGCGGCATCGGCCAGACCATCGTTCCGCACCTCGATTGCCAGATAGGGCAGCCCCCTCGCCTCGGCATGGATGTTCATGGTGAAATTGAGATCGCGCCCCGAATAGGGCTGGTTGTCGCCCACGTGCAGCCCGCGCGCCGCCAGCAGCGGAAGCGCCAGCCTTGCGGCGCGACTGTCCCGGTTGTGCAGCAGCCCTACTGGCCAGGGGCGTTCCTGCTCCGGCGCGGTGGCAAGCCGGCCGGTAAAGCTGTGCAGCGACAGCAGCAGCTCGGGGCGCAGCGATTCGACCGCCGCCTCGATGGCGGCATGATAGGGCGTGTGAATGGCGGCGACCCGCAGCGACTTTTCCGCTTCCGACAGCGCCAGATTGCCGGGAAGGATATGCCCATCGGAGCCGCCGGGAATTAGCCCCGGCACATCGGGCTCGCGGTTCATGTCGATGACCAGCCGCGATACGGTGGCGATGATCGCCGGGGCGTCCAGCTCCGCCGCCAGCGCCCTGGCCAGTGGCTCGGTGCCGATATCGACTGCGATATGCGTGCCCAGGAGCGCCGGGTCGATGCCGAGCGAAACCCCTTCGGGCACGGCGTTGCTGGCATGATCGGCGATCACCAGTACCGGCGCCACACCGGGAATCTGCACCGGCAGGGTCATGCGCGGAACACCGGCGGGCGCTTGGCGAGAAAGGCCGCCACGCCTTCGGCAAAGTCATCGCCGGTGAAGGCGGTGTCGAAGTCCGTCTGGCTCCGGGCGTCATCATCATGCGCGCCTTCGATAATCCGCTGGATGACCGCCTTGCTCGCTCGCTGGCTGTAGCCTGAGACACGCACAACACTGGCAATATAATCGGCCACCACTGCCGGCGTATCGGCGATCAACTGCACCAGCCCGATCCGCAGCGCCTCCGCTGCGGGCACGAGCGTTGCCGAATAAAGCAGCCGCCGGGCTTGCGCCGGGCCAACAAGCTCCACCAACAGCCGGGTATCGTGGAGCGGATAGACAAGGCCGAGCTTGGCAGGCGTGATGCCGAAGCGGGAGGCCGGCGTGGCGATGCGGAGGTCGCACGCCATGGCAAGGCCGCAGCCGCCGCCCACGGCATCGCCGTCCACCACCGCCAGCGTGGGCTTGGGGGCGCGGGCGAGCCCGATCTGGGCGCCGCGAATGGCCATGGCATTTTCTCGCCGCCAGGCCGGATCGGCGGATGCAGTGCTGAATTCGCCGATATCGGCGCCGGCGCAGAACTGGCCGGGCGCGGCGCCGGTCAGGACCAGCAGCCGCACGGCGGGATCGGCCATCGCCTGCTCCACCAGAAGCGGCAGGGTGAGCCACATGGCCTGATCAAATGCCCCTTTGCGACCCGGCCGGTCGATGAGCAGCCGGGCGACCGGGCCTTGAATATCGAGGCGCAGATGGGGCGAAAGCGTCACGGTGGTTCCTCTGGCCGTAATGGCAGCAGGATAAGCCCATGACCCGCCCCACTGACAAGCCGCAACAAAAAACGGCCGGCCTGCATGTGCAAGCCGGCCGCCTTTGGGGCGCCGCAAGGGGGGAGATGCAGGCGCCCGGGGGGAAGCTCAGTTCTGGTTGGTGGCGACGGTGAGCGCTGCCATGTCGGTGCCGAGCGCGCGGGCTGCGGCCGAGAACTTCTTGGAGGCTTCACCGCGGCCGCCGGCTGCGCAAAGCTTTTCGCCGATGCTCACCAGACGAAGGGCCTTTTCGGCCTGCTCCAGCTGGGCGCTGGTTGCGGCGGAGCGGATGGCGTCGGGGCTGGTCTTGCAGACGTTCGCATCAGCAGCAAAAGACGGCGCGGCCAGAGTTCCGGCAGCGAGGGCGATGGTGATGAACAGCGACTTGATCATGGTCGTCTCCTTCGTGATGCCGGGTTTCGGAACGATTTCCGGGCCGGGTTGATGCTCGACTGAGCGGTACTCAGAACTTATGAGTGATGCTTTAAGTGGCGCTCGAATGCTGGTCAAGCAGATTCTGAGTGTCGATCAAAATAAATTGTTGCAGTGCCGCAATCGCCGCTATCGGGCGGGTTTCAGCGCAGCGTGCTAGCCGTCGCCCAAAGGCCTTTGTCCCCTGCGGCCAGAGCTGCACCCTCGCAAAGCGCCGGATCATCGAACAGCGCCAGGCAGGTGGCGCCCGAGCCGCTCATTTGCACGAACACCGCGCCGGGCTGTTCGCGGAGCCATTCCAGCACTGCCGCAATAGCCGGTGCCAGGCCTATCGCCGGGGCCGCCATGTCGTTGCGGAAGGCCCCAAGACTGTCGCCGCTGGCTATGCCGCCCCGGTCAACCCCGTCCCACGCCTTGAACACCGGCCCGGTGGGCACCGCCACCCCCGGGTTGACCAGCAGCACCGGGGTGCCGGAGAAGCTCTCCGGCCAGTCCGACAATATCTCGCCTCGGCCACGGCCAAGGCGGGTGATGGAAGCCACGCAAGCCGGCACGTCCGAGCCAAGGCCGGCGGCGATGCCTTCAAGCCGCGCGGCCGGCCAGTGCAGCTCCCATAGCCGGTTGAGCAGCCGGAGCGCCGCAGCGGCATCGGCCGAGCCGCCCCCAAGACCGGCCGCCACCGGAATATGCTTTTCAAGCACAAGCGCTGCACCGGCCGCGGTGCCTGCGGCTTTGGCAAGTGCGCTGGCTGCACGCAGCACCAGATTATCGGCCCCTGCCCCGGCTTCGCTGGCAAACCGCCCCGCTACCGCAAGGCTCAGCCGGGCATCGGCGGTTGCTGAAAGCCTGTCCCCGAATTCGGTGAAGGCGAACACGGTTTCCAGCTCGGTAAAGCCATCGGCCCGCCGGTGGCGCAGGTGCAGCGCCAGGTTGATTTTTGCATGGGCCGGCTCAAACATCGGCGCCGGGTCAGCGTTCTGTCATCGCCAGCGCTGCGTCACGGCCATAATCCAGCTTGGCCTTCAATGCGGCGGCCTGCTTCTCGTCCGGCTCCATCGCGAGCGCCGCCCGCCAGCGGAACCGCGCCTCTATCCGCCGCCCGGCCTGCCAATAGGCATCGCCCAGATGGTCGGCCACCGTGGGATCGGTCGGCTCCAGCCCGGCCGCCTTTTCCAGCGTCACCACGGCTTCGGCAATCCGGCCCTGGCGGAACTGGCTCCAGCCGAGCGAATCGATGATGCCACCGTCAGCCGGGCGCAGAGCGGCAGCCTTTTCGATCATCGGCCCCGCCTCGGCCATCTCAAGGCCACGGTCGAGCAGCGAATAGCCCAGATAGTTGAGCACCACCGGCTCATCAGGCGAAAGCTGGAGCGCCTGGCGCAGATCGGCCTCCGCACCCGGCCAATCGCCGCCGCGCTCCTTCATGCTGCCGCGCAGGAACCACAGGCCCCAGCTGTTGGCGCCCTCTCCGGCGCGGGCAATGGCCTGCGAATAGGCGCCGGCTGCGGCGCTGAAGCGTTCCGCCCGGCGGTGCCAGTCCCCCAGCTTTACAAAGGCGTCGCTGGCTGCACCCGGGGCCGCGGCGGCCGATGCGAGCAGCGCACCGGCAGCGGTGTCATTGCCCATCAGCTCCAGCACCTCGGCCCTGCGTGCCGCCACTACCGGAACCAGTGGATCATTCGTCGGCATGGCATCATAGGCCGCAAGCGCTGCCTCCCGCTGCCCGCCGCGCGCCAGCACATCGCCACTGAT
>JBBQIP010000132.1:0-7342 GCA_038325045.1 Sphingomonadales bacterium | reverse complement strand
AAAAAAGACCTATTCGAAGCGATTCGAATAGGTCTTTAGTTGGAGAGTTATAAATAACAGGTAAGAATTAGGATTTTACGCTGTCATATATGGCTTCAGATAATCTTCCAGGACGCGCGAGATTTCCTCCGGCGTGCGGGAGGGAAAATACCGGTTGGCCGCCGGCGCGCCGGGAACCGGCGGAATGAGCCGCAGGCGGCTGCCTTCCTTGAAGATTTTGCGGGCGATGAAAGTTTCCACGGAGTTTTGCGCGAACATCGTTTCCACCGCCTCGAGCGCGCCGAAAATCTCGAACGCGCGCTGTTTGTTTCCCGAATGCCAGGCTTCCCAGCATGACTGAAAAACATCGGCGAGGCTGACATAGGGGCAGGTTCCGACAAAGCCTCGTTCCATCTCGGTGATCATGAGATGACCCGCGCGCCCGGAGAAATCGTGCAGATTGCCATTGGTGCGACGCATGATTTCAGCGATCCGCTCGGGCGGTTCGCCGGACTCGTCCTTCAGGTAGCGCATTGTCGGCACCGTCTCATAAATCTTGACGATGAGATCGACGCTCATGTTGCCGATTGCCTGAATGAAAAAGGGCAGATCGGAAAGTCGGCCTACATTTTGATAATAGGCGAGCAAGCCGGGATCGTCCTTGATCGCGGCCGGCGGGATGCAGATGATGGCGTCTGCGCCGATACGCTGGGCGTGCTGCACATAGCGGGTGAGCTCGGCGAAGTTCGGGCTCTGCACCCCGATCACGACGGCGGTGTCGCCGCCCTTTGCCGCGCTGACCAGCGCCTCGGCACCCTCCATGCGCTCCTTTTCGCTCAGAACGCTCCAGCCGCTCGCGAGCTGTGGCCAGGCGATCCCGGGCACTTTACCGCGCCGCAGGAAAGTGACCTGATTGGCAAGGCCTTCAAAATCAACACGGTCTTGCGCGGTGACCGGGGTGGAACCGATTGGAAAAACCCCGCGATAGGCGTCGCTGCCGCGCCCTGTTCGACGCGCGAAGGCGGCTGCGGGCAGGCTCAACGAGGCGCCGCCGATTGCCAAAGCTTGCAGAAGGCTGCGTCTGCCGATGATGGCCGAATTGTCTGCCATAGTCTCTCTCCCCAGGAATTTGACGCTGACTATAATCGACAGGCAACGGGCCGCAACCACTTAAATATCGTATAGTGAGTTGATATCCCAATCATCGGCACGGCTGTGATGCGCGGCGGGGGTCGCGGCTTCCTGCCATGCGGTTTCATGAATCGACGATCATCGGCGCCTTTATCCATAAAAATAGGATATCATTCCTAAAGATGGGATGATAGGTTTTGCCCGAAGTGGAGCCAAAAATGGGTGGTGGCGATAAACAGTTCAGCCGGCGTGCAGCTATAGGCCTGGTGGCCGGAGCTGCGGCCGTGGTGGCCGATGCCGGGCCTGTATCCGCCCTGCCCGCGAAACTGACCGATGTTGCGCGCGAGGCCAAGAGCCTGACAATAGCGCGGATCGAGACTTTCGATGTCCTCATACCGCAGCCGGCGAATATCCTTGCCAAGCCGCAACCGCATCGAGGCGGCACCCGGGGGCGGATCAACGTGGTCCGCGTCGTTACCAACGCGGGAACCATGGGCTATTCCTTCCTGGTGTCATCGCCCGGAGATGTTGCCGCTGCAAACGCTGCGCTGGCTGGCCAAAGCCTCTTCGCCATCGACGCCCATCTGAAAAATGGTCTCGCCGGCTGGCCAGCGATCGAGGAGGCAATATGGGACGCGATCGGCAAGACTGTCGGTCAACCGGTTTCGCGGTTGCTGGGCGGCATGGGTCTCACCCGGCTGCCGGTCTATCTCACCTATGTCTGGCCCGGACCTGCTGACGCTCTCGATCCGCAGCTGCAGATCCGCCATGCAGCGGTTGTTCGCGATGCCGGTTTCAAGGCCATGAAAGTGCAGATGTTTCGCACCGATGTGCAAAGGGATGCAGACACTTGCGAGGCAATGCTCGCCAATGCCGGCCCCGGATTCAGGGTCATGGTCGATCGCACTGCGGTTGCGCGGGGCCTATGGTCTTATGAGACCGGACTCACGGCAGCAAAGGCCCTGCAAAAGGCCGGTGTGCATTGGCTGGAGGAGCCGTTTGCCCGGGACGATTACGACAGCCCGGCGCGGCTGCGCGAGGAGGTTGATATTCTGATTACAGGCGGAGAGGCCTGGGCCGGCACCGAGCCTTTCAAGCGCGCCTTGATCCGCGGCACGTTCGATATTCTGCAACCCGAACTCAGGACGGCAGCCGGAATCTCCATGATGCGGCGGGTTGGCCAGCTTGCACAGGCATGGGGAACGCCGGTCGCGCCGCACGCGGCAGTTGGGCTTGCCGTTGCCGGAAGGGTTCAGTGCTCGGCAGCCATGGGCGCCGTGTATCAAGAGGTTGGACCATTTACCCCGAGCTACACCCCTGACGATGTCTGCGCGCCCTTTCCGCCGATTTTGCACGGCGTTCAGCCGTTCCGCTATGAGGATGGTGACATGATCGTGCCCCAGTCGCCCGGGCTTGGTCTGCATGTCGATGACCGTGCGCTGGAGCGATACCGGGTGAACGGATATGAGCGGGTCGGTCCTGGTACGGGACCGCCGCCATCGCTGCCCTGAGCCATTTCAGCCTTACCGAATTGCCCATAATTCGGCTGCAACATCTATCATGTGGGAAACCGTTTGCATTAGGCTGTAGCGCTGCGTATCGCGTCCCAATATATACGGCTCCAGTGCGCGGCTTGGGTAATCGGATGGAGCTTGGCCGCGCGACCCAGCTGGCGGGAAGGGGAGAGCGATGAAATTGGCAAGAGTGGGCGCTCCGGGCAAAGAGCGGCCGGCCATGGTGGACGATCAGGGACTGCTGCGTGATTTGTCGGCACATGTTGAGGATATCGGGGCAGCACAACTCGGTTCATCAAGCCTGGCGGCGCTGGCGCTGCTCGATGCCGGCACGCTGCCGATTATCGATGGTGCCACACGCTATGGCCCGCCGGTTGCGGGGATACGCAAGTTCATCGCCATAGGGTTGAACTACGCCGATCATGCCGCAGAATCGAACCTGCCTATTCCGACCGAGCCGGTCGTCTTCACCAAGGCGGCGAGCTGCATCCAGGGGGCCAATGACCCTGTTGTCATACCGCGCGGCGCCGAGAAGACCGACTGGGAAGTTGAGCTTGGCATCGTTATCGGAACGACCGCCAGCTATGTTTCGGTTGAAGACGCGCTGGACCATGTTGCGGGCTATCTGGTGGTTAACGACGTGAGCGAGCGTGCGTATCAGATCGAGCGCGGCGGCAGTTGGGACAAGGGCAAAGGCTGCGACACCTTTGGCCCCATTGGCCCCTGGCTGGTGACGCGGGAAGAGGTTCCCGACCCACAGCAGCTGGCCATGTGGCTGGACCTGAACGGCACGCCGATGCAGCGCGGCAGCACACAGACGATGATATTCCCGGTCGCCACCATCGTGTCTTATGTGAGCGAGTTCATCACGCTGGAGCCTGGCGACATCATCACGACGGGAACCCCGCCCGGTGTGGGCATGGGCCAGAAGCCGCCACGATATCTGATCGCCGGAGATACCATGGCCCTTGGCATCGAGGGTCTTGGTGAACAACGCCAGGACGTGTGCGCATGGGCAAGGCACGAAGGAGTTTCGAACGGTGAGTAACGCAATGCGGTTTGCCGACAGGGTCGCGGTCGTGACCGGTGGCGCGTCTGGGCTCGGGTGCGAATCCGCGCGCCGGATAGCGTCCGAAGGTGGCACGGTGGTGCTGTGGGACAGCGATGAAGCACAGATAGCGGGCGCCGCCGCCAGAATTGGTGCGCATGGGACGCAGTGCCTGAATGTGACAGACTATCAGGCTGTTGAAGCGGCGGCCAAGGATGTTCAAGCCAAGTTTGGCCGCATCGATATCCTGATCAACAGTGCCGGCATAACGGGCGCAACCGTGCCAGTGTCAGAGTTCCCGATCGACAGTTGGCTGAAAGTCATGGACGTCAATCTGAACGGCCTGTTTTATTGCTGCAGAGCGGTTGTGCCGCATATGATTGCCAACGGCTATGGCCGTATTGTCAATGTATCTTCCGTGGCAGGCAAGGAGGGCAATCCCAATGCCTCCGCATATTCTGCATCCAAAGCGGGGGCGATCGGGTTCACC
Organism: Sphingomonadales bacterium; assembly: GCA_038325045.1. Taxonomy (GTDB): domain Bacteria; phylum Pseudomonadota; class Alphaproteobacteria; order Sphingomonadales; family Sphingomonadaceae; genus Sandarakinorhabdus. The sequence goes on along the minus strand of JBBQIP010000132.1, from coordinate 3,180 downwards.
AAATCTCTTGGCAAGGAACTGGCGATGACCGGTGTGCTTGCAAATTGCATCACGCCGGCGACGTTTGAAAGTCCTATCCTGGCTCAGATGCCGCAGAGCCAGGTCGATTATATGCTTTCAAAGATACCAATGGGCAGGCTTGGTCGTGTGGAAGAAAGCGCTGCACTGGTCTGTTGGCTCGCGTGTTCGGAATGCTCATTTTCCACGGCTGCTACTTTTGACACATCGGGTGGGCGCACGACCTATTAATTGCTTTTGCGGAGACATGTGTGAGCAAGTTTGTTAAGATATTCATCGCGTGCTCCATGATATTTGCGACCGCGGCCACGTATAGCGCGGCGGCACAGCAGGACCGTGCTGCTCCCGCATCTTCGCAAGCCACCCCCACAGTGTCACCGCTGGCCGCAGCACCCGATGTGTCGAAGGTTGCGCAGGAATTCGAGCAACAATGTACCGGTTGCCATGGATCTGGTGGCGGCAAGGGCGACCGCGCGCCGGCTTTGGCAAACAGTGCCAGGCTGCGTGGAATGACGGATCCGATGATCGGCGCGATCATAAAGAACGGCGCTTCTGGCGGCATGCCGGGATTTGGGTTCGATGCCGGTGAGCTCGCGCAATATGTGGCGCTTATCCGCTCGTGGAATCAGGTCTCGGAGGTTGTCTCCACACCCCAGCAGATAGCGGCGGGCAAGGCGTTCTTTTTCGGCGCCGGCGGGTGTGCATCGTGCCATATGGTGCGCGGGCAGGGCGGGAACAATGGCCCTGATCTGAGCATGATATCCGAGCGCATGTCGACCGAGGACATGCTCCGGGTGCTCGAAAACCCGACTGCAATGATGGGCAAGCAGTCCACCGCATCCTGCCCGGGCTGGGCATTTTGCCCCGACCTGCAATGGAGCGTGATCAATGTGCGCATGCGCGATGGCAGCACGGTTCGCGGCTTTGCGCGCAATGAAGGGGAGAACAGCCTGCAGGTGCAGACGCTCGACGGGAAGCTGCAGCCGATCGCGGTGGAAGACTATGTGTCCTACACGCGCGAGGCGACCGCCTTGATGCCGCCTTTGAAGGCTACAGCCAGCCAGAAGACAGATCTGATCGCCTATCTCAACAGCCTGAAAGGCCAGCCTCTGGGTCCGCTTGCGTATTCGACGATGGCACAGCCGACCAGCGCCGAGATCAACGCCCTGCTCGATCCGCGGCCGGGCGAATGGCCGACGTACAACGGTCTCAACAGCGGCAACCGACACAGCGATCTCACGCAGATCAATACAGACACGGTTGATAAACTGCGCGCGGCCTGGACGTTCGCACCCGGCGGGGCGGGTCTGGAGACCACCCCGGTGGTGATGGACGGTGTGATGTATGTTACGGGCGCAAAACAGGTTTGTGCGCTGGATGCGCGCACCGGGCGCAGTTTCTGGTGCGCGGGGCGTACCGCGCGCCAGCCGGTTCCTGCCGGCGGCGTTATCGAAAAACCGCGGGCAGCAGCCAATGACCAGCAGGTATCGGCAGGCCCCGCGCAGGTGGCCAGGCCATCGGCTGGCGTTGCCAATGGCAATGGCCCGAACCGGGGCGTGGCCGTGGTAGGTGACCGCGTGTTTTTTGCATCCGACGATGCCTATCTGGTGGCTCTCAACCGGCTCACCGGTGGCGTCATGTGGACCGTGCCGCTGACGGATCCGAAATTCGGAGGGCGCTATTATGCCACCCCGGCCCCGTTGGTTGTGGGCAATCTCGTAATTTCCGGGGTGTCGGGGGGCGATCTTGGAACCCGTGGCTTCATCGCCGCTTTCGATGTGAGCACGGGCAAGCTGGCATGGCGGTTCTGGGTAATACCCGCGCCCGGCGAACCTGCTGCGGAGACGTGGAAGGGTACCGCGATCACGACCGGAGGCGGCGCGACATGGATGACGGGATCGTACGACAAGGACAGTGACACGCTGTTCTGGGGGGTTGGAAACCCCTCGCCCTCAACCGACGGTTCGGAACGTCTGGGGGATAATCTTTACGCGAATTCTGTTGTCGCCCTGGATGCCAAGACCGGCAAGTTGCGCTGGCATTTCCAGTTTACGCCCCATGATGTGCACGATTGGGACGCAACATCGCCGCTGGTGCTGGTTGACGATACCTTTGGCGGAAAGCCCCGCAAGCTCCTTGTTCAGGCAAATCGGAACGGCTTTTTCTATGTGCTCGATCGTACGACGGGCAAATTCCTGCTGGGCACGCCTTTTGTTGAAAAAATGAACTGGGCGAGCAGCATTGATGCCAATGGCCGCCCCGTGCTGATTCCGGGGCGTGAGCCAACAGAGGAAGGCGTGTTTGCCTGCCCGGCGGTGCGCGGCGCGACCAACTGGTATTCAAGTGCCTATAATCCGGCGACGCGGTTGTTTTACGTCATGGCCGCCGAAGATTGCGGCGTGTTCCGAACCAAGGGCGCACGGAAATATGGTGCTGCGGTCGATTTGGAGAGCCCCGGGAAACGCTTTGTTCGCGCTCTTGAACTGGAGACTGGAAAGCTTGCATGGGAAAAGCCGTTGGTTGGCTCGCATGAAGCAAATTATACGGGATTGCTGTCTACCGCAGGTGGGCTCGTGTTCCACGGAGAGACCGATGGCGGATTTGCTGCGCTGGACGCGGCCACGGGCAAGACCTTGTGGTCGTTTCCCGCCAATGACGCCTGGCGGGCATCGCCGATGACTTACATGGTCGATGGCCAACAATATGTTGCGGTCGCTGCCGGCGGCAATATCCTGTCCTTCACCATCGGCAAGCCATAGGGACGTTGAGGCGATTGTTCGGACCGGGGTAGAACCGCACGCGCCTGTATCAGCCGTGATGCGCGCCCCTGAATTGGCTCACTTTCTGGGTAGAGGCCGTTTTTCAAGGAGACGGACGAGTGGAGCGGGGCAACGCCGCCGGGGTTCCCGCGTGCCAATCGCTTCTGCCATTCGGGGCGCGATTGCTGCGGCTGGTCAAAATGCCAGCACCAGAACCACGCCGCCGAGTGCGGCCGCTGCCAGCACCTTCGGAACAGGCCAGTTCGCCCGGAACACCAATGTGCCGGCCAACGCTGCGAGCAGGCCGGCTCGCCAATCGAAACTGTCTGGGGCGGGCCAGTAGAGCCTGGCCGGGCCGAACTGCCGCTCTCCCACATCGGCAAACAGCACATGGAGCGCGAAC
>JBBQIP010000131.1:0-7379 GCA_038325045.1 Sphingomonadales bacterium | reverse complement strand
AACCGGCAGAGCCATGGCTGCGATATGGTGGAGGAGAAGCTGGTCTTCGATGCCGAAGCTGGTGGTGAAAACCAAGCCGGCCGGCACTTGTGCCGCGATCGCCTGCAGCCGGCCTTCGAGCGCTGCCACGGCACCGGGCGGCAGCTGTGCACCGGCGGCGGCGGATTCCGGTGGAGGGGCGGAATTGAGCATTTTCTTCCAAAATCGTCCGGCGTTGGTCTGGCGCGTGCCACATCTGTGGCCCGGTCCCGCGCTTTATGCATAGGGCGGTTTTGCGCCACAAGCCGGCCGGCGGAAGATAGCATGGACGTTGCCGGAGACTGCGCTAGAAGTAGATGGAACTTCTAAATTCGGAAGCAGAAACGCATGGACCTTACCGACCGGAAAATCCTCGGCATCCTGCAGGAGGATGCCTCGCTTGCGGTTGCCGAAATCGCCGGCCGGGTGGGGCTTTCGCAAACGCCGTGCTGGCGGCGGATCCAGCGGATGGAGGCGGCCGGAATCATCGAGCGCCGGGTGGCGCTGGTCGACCCCGGCAGCATCGGGCTGGGCCTTACGGTGTTTGTGGAGATCGAAACCGGCGATCATTCGGACGAATGGCTGCTGCGCTTTGCCCGGCTGGTGGCGGACCTGCCCGAAGTGATGGAAGTATACCGGATGGCGGGCGAGGTGGATTATCTGCTGCGGATCGCGGTTACCAACATGGCTGCCTATGACGAATTCTACCGCAAGCTGGTCGCCATGCTGCCACTGAAGAATGTGACATCGCGCTTCGCCATGGAGCGGGTGAAATACACCACCGCCTATCCGGTGCCGACAAGGTGAGCAGCGCCGGTTTTGAACCGGCTTCAGAAGGGGATATCGTCGTTAAGATCTTCATCGAACGCTGCCGGGCGGCCGCCGCTGGCGCTGCCCGATGCGCGGCCGCCGCCGAATTCATCGCCGCCACCACCGCTCATGCCGCCACTCATGCCGCCACCCGAGCCGCCGCCCTCGCGGCCATCGAGCAGCGTGAGTTCGCCGCGGAACGCCTTGAGCACGATTTCGGTGGTGTAACGGTCCTGGCCCTGCTGGTCCTGCCATTTGCGGGTTTCGAGGCTGCCTTCGAGGTAAACCTTGCTGCCCTTGCGCAGATACTGGCTGGCGATCTTGCCGAGATTTTCGTTGAAGATCGCCACATTATGCCATTCGGTCTTTTCCTTTCGCTCGCCGGTCTGCCGGTCTTTCCAGGTTTCGGAGGTGGCGAGCGGGAAGCGCACCACCGAGCCGCCATTGGCAAAGCTCTTGCTCTCCGGGTCCTTGCCCAGATTGCCCACCAGAATCACCTTGTTCACGCCCGCCATCACAGTCTCCCTTTGCGCCGCACCCTAGCCAGCGGAGCCGCGCCCCGCAACGCGCTTCAAGCGCGATTATTCGGCTGCGTCCGCCTCGGGCGCTGCCGGGCCGGGAAGCAGCTCACGCGAGACGGCTGCGCGGACCGGCGCTTCGATGAACCCCAGCGCCGGCACCGGTCGCTTGCCCTGCTCCACCCCCATTTCGGTAAACCGCCGGGCCTTGGGCAGCACATTGGCCTCCAGGCTGCCGACGAAACTATTGTAGCTGCCCACCGCCTGACCCAGGTTGCGGCCGACGCCTGACAGATGCTCCGCCATGGTGGCGATGGCGGCGTGGAGATCGGCCCCGAGCTTGCCGATTTCGCGTGCCTCGTCAGCCAGTGTTTCCTGCCGCCAGACCAGTGCGACCGTCTTGGCGATGGCGAGAAGGTTGATCGGCCCGGCCAGCAGGATGCGCTGCTCGAACGCCCAGCCGAGCAGCGGCAGATCATGCTCCATGGCGGCCGACAGGAAGTTTTCGCCGGGGATGAACATGATGACGAAATCGGCGGCGGTGCCGAACTCCTTCCAATAGGCTTTTTCCGAAAGCCCGCGCGCATGCTGGCGCACCGACGAGGCGTGGCGCTTGAAGGCCTGCTTGCGCTCTTCCTCGCTGCCGGCTTCCACGGCTTCCAGATAGTCTTTCAACGAGCATTTGGAATCGATGATCAGCTGGCGGCCGCCGGGCAGGTTGATGATCGCATCGGGGCGCTTGCCGCCGGTTTCGCTTTCCACATGGGTTTGCAGCGAAAAATCCACGCCTTCACGCAGGCCCGACATGGTGAGCGTGTTGAGAAGCTGCTGCTCGCCCCAGCTGCCCGAGGTCTTGCCGCTCGACCGGAGCGCCGAAACCAGCTTGGAGGCCTCTTCGCTCACCTTCAGCTGGCCGGTGGCAACGGCCGCCAGCTGCTCCTGCAGCCGGCCATAGCTTTCGGCGCGAACGGTTTCCACCTCGCCAAGCCGGGTCTCATATTTCCTGAGCGTTTCAGCGACCGGCTGCAGCAGCTGTTTCAAACTGGCCTCGGACGTGCTGGCCTGCTCGGTGAAGCGGGCCTGGGCGCGTTCCAGAAACTTGGCCTGCGCGCCTTCCAGCGCCTTGCCCGCCAGCGATTCGAAGCGTTCGTTCAGCCGCGCGGCTTCGGCGGCGTAGCCGGCCTCGCGGGTGTCCAGCGTGGCTTGCAGCGCACTCAGCGCGCTCGCCAGCCGGGTGCGCTCGGCCTCGGCGCCTGCCAGCTCCGCCATCCGGACCTGCAGCATTTCCACTTCGCGGGCATGGGCGGCGCGCTTGCTCTGCTGGTCGCTCACATCGGTGCGCAGCGTATCACGCTCGGCCAAGGTGGCCGCCAGCTGGGCGCGGACAGCGCCGAGCGGGCGGGACCACAAGGCCCAGCCGAGCAGCAACGCCACCAGAAGGCCTGCAATGCCTGCGATCAACAACTCGGTCATTGGCCCCTCAAAATACCCTCTTTCGGGAACGATTGGGGAACATAGCCTGAGCGTGGGCGCGAGGGAAGCCGCTCAGCGCTTCAGGTCTTTCAGGGCGGCAAAAGGGCTGGCGGCGGCGCGGGCCTGGTCTTCGGTTTGCACGCCGGGGGCTTTGGACTTGCTGCGCGGGAACGGATCGAGCGCCAGGCCAAGGGCTTGGGCTGCAAGTTCGCCGAGATCGAGCGTATCGCCGAGCAGCGGCTCCACATCGAGATCATGGGCGGAAAGTTCGATTTCGTCTTCCTCGGGCGCGCCGGGCTCCAGCAGCAGCGTTACCGGCTCGTTTATGCGGAATGGCACCGGATCGGCGGTGGCCACGCAGGGCTGGCTGCCGCTGGCGGTGACCTTGCCCTCCAGCCGCAGCCCGGCGGCATCGCGCCATACCGACAGATCTGCCTCGAACCCGTCCAGCGCCAGCAACCCGAAGCGGCGGGCAAGGGCGGCACGCTCCGCGCCATCGGCCACCAGTGCGTGCGACCGGCGGGCCTGCCCGATGTCTGCTACTGCAAAGGGCCGGCTGAATTCGGGTACTGCCATCATTGTGGCCAGCGGCCGCTTGCCAGCGCGGCGAACGGCATGGCGGCGAGTCGCGAGGCCAGCTGGCGGCTTTGCGCCACCGCCCAGGCTTGCGCATCCTCGTTCACCGGCTGCCCGGGCCAGATGTTGCGGGCGAGCGCACGGCCTAGCTCTGCATCATCGGCGCCGGCATCGCGGTAGGCGCCCAGCCGGCCGCCGAGTGCTGCCATCATCCGGCCTAGGTGCTTGCCGACCACCTGATCGCCGATCCCGTCTTCGCGCAGGTTGCCGTCCATGTCCGAGATGAAGCGATCGGTGAGATCGGCCGAAAGCTGGGCGGCTTGCGGGCTGGTTTCGGCCTCGAAGCGCAGCAGCACCTGGCTCATGACCAGCGCCATCATGTCGAAGCGGCCATCGAGCGTATCGGGCACGGCGCCGGCCACATACCAGTCCGGCCGGCGCGCCTCGGCGATTATCGCAGTGTAGAGGATATCGACCGGGCCGTCTGGCGGGTTGCCGCCGATGGCACGCTTGAGGGCAGAAAACAGGCTCATCGACCGGGGTTCCTGGCTGAAAGGGAGCTGTTGGCACCGGCTATGGCTTGGACAGCTTTGATTTATGGCATATTGAGCGGGGGTGTGCCGGATGCAACCGGCTGTGACCATGGGTACGCGTATGTGGATTTTGATCGGACAGCAAAAATCTGGGGCCATGGCGGCCGTGGTGGCAGTAGCGCTGCTGGCCAGCGGCTGTTCGCGGATAAAGCAGAATGAAGGCTATCTCATCGATGAGACGCTGGTCACATCGGTGCAGCCGGGGGTGGACAACCGCCAATCGGTGGAGCGCACGCTGGGGCGGCCCACCTTCGCCAGCCAGTTCGATGACAAGCAATGGTATTATGTGACCCGCGTAACCGGCCAATATGCCTTTATCCGCCCGCGCGTTGAAAGCCAGTCGACCCTCGTGATAACTTTCGATGAACAGGGCAATGTATCCGCCGTGGAACGGCGCGGGATGGAACAGGTGGCCCGGGTGGTCCCCGAAAGCGACAAGACCGAGACGCTAGGCCGCAAGACCGGGCTTTTCGAGGATATCTTCGGCAACATCGGCACGGTGGGTGCCGGTGCGCCGGGCGGGCCGGGCGCACCGGGCGGCGGCGGCGGCGGCCAGCGGTAACCTCAGATTCCGACAGGCTGCACGCTGCCCAGCCATGATGTAGCGATGAGGAGCGCATAGACCGCCAGCACCCAGCGCCGGGTTGCATCCATGGTGGCCCGGAGCGGCACCTCGGTGGTATCGGACGAGCCCTGCTCGATGAGCGCCATCAGTTGCGGGCCGAGCGGCTTGAAGGTGCGGTCGATCATGATCGCGGCCACGAAGACCAGCCCGAACAGCAACGCCTTCAAGGCCAGCCAGCCCGGCGCCAGCGGTGCGCCGGTGGCGAGCGACAGACCGCCGAGGCCCAGATAAAAGCCGGCGAGCGCATGGCGCAGCCAGCCCTCGATCCGCCGGTCCCGCGCCGCGCGGGGGGTCATGTCATGGGCATGCGCGTCCCACACCAGGGCGGACCAGCCCAGCCCCACCACCCAGGCCAGCGCCACCGCAGCGCCCGGCAGGCCCGGCCACCAGCCGCCCGCATAAAGCAGGCTCAGCGACATCGGCACCATGAGCGCCCAGGCGAAGCGGGGGCCGAGATCGGTGATCACCAGCAGCCGCAGGATGGTCAGCCGCTCCGGCAGCGAATAGCTGCGCTTGCGGAAATGCTGGCCGAGGATGAACACGCCGAGATCCCCGCCCAGCCACAGCACCAGCAACAGCATGTGGAGCCAGACCAGATTGGGATAAAGGCTCATGGGCCAGCGCTTTCGAAGATCGCTACATGCACTTCGGCCGCGCCGATCCGCAGCGGCTTTACCTGCTCCTGATAGTGCGCATCGGCCCAGAATGCCTCGGCGGCGGACCGGCTGGGGAAGCGGGCGCACACGATGCTGGTGCCCATGTCCCAATCTTCCAGCCCGGCGGCGGCCTTGCCGATGAATTCATAAGCGCCGCCGTGGCGGGCATAGAGGCCCGAGGCCGCGAGCGCCCGGGCATAAGCGCCCATCCGCTCCGGATCATGCACCTTGGCGATTACGAGGAGAAAGGCTGGTCGGTCCATGCGCGTCCCTTCGGCTATTTGCTGGCCAGACGGTGAAACCATCGGTGTTGCTCGCTTGCACCGCTGGCTGGCGCATTTCCTATCATTTGCCGGACAGGGCTTGTCAAAAATTTGTCCGGACATTTATGGTTGGGCCGATGCGGGGTGAATTGGAAACCTGTGCGGCCCGATGTTGCGGGCGAGACGGGAACCGGCCAGACGGTACAGGTGAGTTTGCGACGATGAAGGGTCAGGCCATGCACACTGGTTTCAAGGCGGCGCTGCGCTGCAGCGTGGTGGCTGGTGCACTGATGGTGACGATGGGCAGCAGCGCTGCGCAGGCGCAGGCGCAGACCCAGGCGCAAGCGGAGGGCGAACAGCTTGAAACCATTATTGTCACCGCCCAGCGCCGCTCGGAATCGGTGCAGACGGTGCCGATTGCGATTTCGGCTTTTTCTGCCGCCAGCCTGGAAGCCAAGGGCATTCAGAACACCCTGCAGATCGTGCAGTTCGTGCCCAATCTGTTCGGCTCCAACAACACCGGCCTTGGCTCGGCCAACACCTATTACATCCGCGGCCTTGGCAACGTCGAATCGATTGCCACCTTCGATCCGGCGGTTGGCACCTATATCGACGATATCTATCTCAGCCGCCAGAATGCCAACAACTTCAGCTTCTTCGATATCGACCGGCTGGAAGTGCTGCGCGGGCCGCAGGGCACGCTTTTCGGCCGCAACACCACTGGTGGTGCGGTAAACGTCATATTGAAGAAGCCGGACAGCAAATTCGGTGGTTATGTGGAGGCCGCCTACGGCGCCTATGACCGCAAGATGCTGCGCGCCTCGGTCGATCTGCCGGTGGGCGAGAATATCGCCTTCAAGATATCCGGCTATTGGCAGGATGATGATGGCTACGCCAACAACACCACCACAGGCGAGCGGCTGAACGACCAGGACGGCTCGGGCATGCGCTTTGCGGCCCGGCTGAACCTTGCCGACAATCTGGAGTGGAACGGCTCGATTTCCTATCTGCGCTCGCAGGCCGAAAACACGGTCAACTTCGATTGCGACCCGCGCGCGCCGACCAATTGCGACGGCCGCTTCATCACCACCGGGCTGAGCACCACGACCACCAGCTATGCGCCGCTCACCATAAGCGGCCGCAAGGCCAATTTCCCGCTCGGCAACGATGCCGAGACGCTGATCTACGCCTCCAACCTCGAATGGCGCAGCGAGGCGGCGACGCTCAACCTGATCACCGGCTATGTGGACCTCAGCCAGGAGTTCAGCCTTGATTTTGCCGATGGGCGGGGGCTGCCCTCGGTCTCCGATCCGGTGCCGGCGGTGCGCGGTTTCGCGCTCGGCGGCCTTGGCATCACCAACGATGGCAAGCACACCCAGTTCAGCCAGGAAGTGAAGCTGAACGGATCGCTGTTTGGCGGCGCGTTCGATTATGTGACCGGCGTTTACCTGCTCGACGAGAGCAACAAGACCGATTTTGCCGATACCTTCCCCCTCTTCGGTCTGGTGCTCGCCGACCGGGTGCTGGAAAACTCGACCAAGGCCTGGGCCGGCTATTTTCAGGGCGATTTCAACATCACCGACCAGCTGAAGCTGACCGCGGGCATTCGCTACACCGATGAGACCAAGACCTTGCGGATTGCCGACAACCGGGCCTTCTGCAACGCCAGCCTGGCAAGCAACTGCCTTAACCAGACCAATCTCATCGCCACCAACGGGGTGGCGATTCCGACCGAGCTGAACGCCAAGGTGTGGACCCCGCGCTTTGCGATAAACTACACGCCGAACGACGATATCCTGCTGTTTGCCAGCGCCACCAAGGGCTTCAAATCGGGCGGCTGGAATGCG
>JBBQIP010000130.1:0-7430 GCA_038325045.1 Sphingomonadales bacterium | reverse complement strand
GCCGACACCATAGCGGAGCGCGAGGCAGCGGGAAAAGCCCTGTTGGCGATGGGCTTTCAGAGCGCCAGTTCAGCGCGGGCTGCGGGGCTGTTCCAGTCGAAATCACCGGAGTAGCGCCAGATTTCCTTCGCTTTATCGTCGTAGAGGATGGTGAGCGGCAGGCCCCTGGCGCCGAGTGCGAAGCCGAACTGCATCTGGCTTTCGAGGCGGGTGGCAAGGTTGGGCTGGCGGAACGCCGGGGTCACCTTGCGCCAGCCCTCCATGTCTTGCGAGATGGGGACGATGACCAGCGTGCCCGCCGTATCGGCGGCAAGTGCGTTCAGTGTCGGCAGCTCTTTCAGGCAGGGCGCGCACCATGTGGCCCAGAGGTTGACGAGGATTTTCCGGCCGGGATTGGCCCTGGCGATGCCGGCGATGGTTTCTGTGGCGCCATCCGGACCGGTTTCCAGTGGCGTATCGGGGGCTGCGGTGCCGGCTTTGCTGCGATCGAATTTGCTGGCGGGTTGCGGGGATTCCGCGCTGGCGGTAGGGGCCTTGGTGTCGCCGCAGGCGGCAAGGGCGATCAGGGCGCCAGCTGCAATCAGGGCTGGGCCGCAGGCGAAAGAAAATTTCGGGCGCATGACGGACTCCGGAGCGAAAGGACACCCGGCTGCGGCGAGTGCCGTTTGGGGCGGGCGCTTCGCCGAAGGGCCGGCGAGCGTGATGGCGGAGATAAATGCCTCCATCGCGTTCGACAAGCGGTTGTGGCGGCAGGATATCCGCGGCAGCGTGGCGCATGCGCGGATGCTGGGGGCGTGCGGCATCATCGAGCCGGGCGCGGCCGATGCGATCATTGCCGGATTGGCGGAGGTGGAGCGGGATTTCGCGGCCGAGGGCGTGCCGGTGGACCTGCGGCTGGAAGACATCCACATGACGGTGGAAACGCGGCTGGCAGCGCTCGCCGGGCCGGATGCCGGGCGGCTGCACACCGCGCGCAGCCGCAACGATCAGGTGGCTTGCGATTTCAAGCTGTGGGTGCGCGATGCCATCGACGGGCATCTGGGAGCGATCCGCGGGCTTGCGCTGGTGCTCGCCGGCCGGGCGATGGAGCATTCGGGCACGGTGATGCCGGGCTTCACGCACCTGCAGGTGGCGCAGCCGGTGACGCTGGGGCACCACTTCCTTGCCTATGTGGAAATGCTGAAGCGCGATTGCGGGCGCTTTTCCGATGCGCGCGCACGGATGAATTTCTGCCCGCTGGGCAGTGCGGCGCTGGCGGGGACGGGGTTTCCGATCGACCGCGCCATGGTGGCCGGCGAGCTCGGGTTCGATGCGCCGACGGCCAATTCGCTCGACAGCGTATCCGACCGCGATTTCGCGCTGGACTATCTGACATGTGCCACCCAGTGCGCGCTGCACCTGTCCAGGCTGGCGGAGGAGATCATCCTGTGGGCGAGCCAGCCGTTCGGCTGGGTGCGGCTGCCGGACCAATGGTCGACGGGATCGTCCATCATGCCGCAGAAGCGCAATCCGGATGCCGCCGAGCTGGTGCGCGGCCATTCCGGGCGCATCCTCGGGCTGATGACCGGGCTGATGGTGACGATGAAGGGCCTGCCGCTGGCCTATTCCAAGGACATGCAGGACGACAAGCAGCCGGTGTTCGAAGCGCACGACCTGCTGGAATTGAGCCTGGCTGCGATGGCGGGGATGATCGCTGCGCTGCAGTTCGTTCCCGAGCGGATGCGCGCCAGTGCGGCGAGCGGCTATTCGACGGCAACCGATCTGGCCGACTGGCTGGTGCGTGAAAAGGGCGTGCCGTTCCGCGAGGCGCACCACATCACCGGGCGGGCGGTGAAAGCGGCGGAGGCGAAAGGGGTGATGCTGGACGCGATGCCGCTGGCGGACCTGCGGGCGATCGATGCGCGGATCGATGGCGGGGTGTTTGACGTGCTGAGCGTGGAGGCGAGCGTTGCGAGCCGGGCTTCGCAAGGCGGCACGGCGCCGGCCAATGTGCGTGCAGCGGCCGAGGCTGTGTTGCAGGAGATCCCGCTATGGTCTTGAGAGTGTTTGCCTTGCTGCTGCTGCTGGCCGGCTGTGGCTACAAGGGGCCGCTGACGCAGACGCCGCCCGATGCGCCGGGCATGAGCCGCGACGAAATCAAGCAGGCACGGGCCCGGGAGGCAGCGATCACCGAGGCCGGACTGACCCTGCCGGCGCAGGCGCGCCCGGTGCGGGTGGACGACCTGACCATCAAGCTGGACGAGCGCGTGGCCGACCCCTTCAACCTGCCGCCGGAGCGCTGAGTGGATCATTTCGAGCTTCGGGACGGCGTGCTGCACGCCGAGGAACTGGCGGTGTCGGCGATCGCCGCCGAAGTGGGCACGCCCTTCTACTGCTATTCGACCGCCACCCTTGCCCGGCATGCGCGGGTGATGCAGGACGCGCTTGCCGGGCTCGAAGCGCCGATGATTGCCTTTGCCGTGAAGGCCAACCCCAATGTCGCGGTGCTGCGGGTGCTGGCCCGCGCCGGGCTTGGCGCCGATGTGGTATCGGAAGGCGAGATGCGGCGCGCGCTGGCGGCGGGAATTCCGCCCTCGCAGATCGTGTTTTCCGGTGTGGGAAAGACCGATGCGGAACTGCGCGCGGCGCTGGCGGCCGGGATTTTCCAGATCAATGTGGAGGGCGAGGAGGAGCTGCGGCGGCTGTCGCACATTGCCCATTCCATCGGCCTGGTGGCCGACATTGCGCTGCGGGTGAACCCCGATGTGGACGCCGGCACGCATGCCAAGATTTCCACCGGCAGGGCGGAGAACAAGTTCGGAATTTCGCTGGACCGGGTGCCGGCGCTGTATGCCGAAGCCGCCGGGCTGCCGGGGGTGAATCCCGTCGGGATTGCCGCGCACATCGGCAGCCAGCTGTTTGATCTGGCGCCGCTTGAGGCGGCCTACGGCAAGATGGGGGCGCTGGTGGCGCAGCTTCGAGCGGCCGGGCTGGCGGTGTCGCGCGTCGATCTGGGGGGAGGGCTTGGCATTCCCTATGATCCGAAGCTGCCCTGGCCGCCGAGCCCGGCGGAGTATGGCGCCATGGTGCAGCGGGCGACCGCCGGCTGGGATGTGCGGCTGATGTTCGAGCCGGGGCGGCTGATTGCCGGAAACGCCGGGATACTCGTGGCACGGGTGGTGACGATGAAGCGTGGGGCGACGCGGACATTTGCAGTGCTGGACGCTGCCATGAACGATTTGATTCGGCCGACGCTCTACGGCGTGTATCACGATATCCGCGCTGTGGAACCGACCGGGGAGCGCATGGTTGCAACGATTGTGGGGCCGGTGTGCGAAACCGGGGACATGTTTGCCGAAGACCGGGAGATGGACGTGGTGGAAACGGGCGGTCTGGTCGCGCTGATGACGGCCGGGGCCTATGGTGCCACCATGGCTGGAACCTACAATTCGCGGCCGCTGCTGCCGGAAGTGCTGGTTGACGGTGACCGCTTCGCGGTTGTTCGCGAACGGCAGACTTTGGACGATTTGATCAGTCTGGACCGGATTCCGGACTGGCTTCAGGGGGACGCATGAACAGCATCGAAGTGGCGGTTTTCCCGGTTGGCGGGATGGGGACACGGTTTCTGCCGGCAACCAAGGCCATGCCCAAGGAAATGCTTCCGGTGGTGGACCGGCCGCTCCTGCAATATGCGGTGGACGAAGCGATCGAGGCCGGCATTTCGCAGTTTGTGCTCGTTACAGCGCGCGGCAAGGGCAGCATGGTCGACTATTTCGACCAGGCGGGCGAGCTGATTTCCATCTTGAAGGCCAAGGGCAAGAAGGCCGAGTTGGCGGTGCTGGAAAGCACGCAGCTGCCACCGGGCGCCATCTGCACGGTGCGCCAGCAGGAGCCGGCGGGGCTGGGCCATGCGGTGTGGTGTGCGCGGCACATCGTGGGCCGGCGGCCTTTTGCCGTGTTGCTGCCGGATGATCTGGTGCAGGCGAAGGTTGGCTGCCTGAAGCAGATGGTGGATGCATGGCAGCGGGTGGGCGGCAACATGGTGGCCGCCGAGCGGGTGCCGGAGCACCGCACCGGGAGCTATGGCATCATCACGCCGGGCCGCGAGGACGGCGTGCTGACGGAAGTGCTGGGGCTGGTGGAAAAGCCGAAGCCGGCGGATGCGCCGAGCAATCTGGCGGTGATCGGCCGCTATATCCTGCAGCCCGAAGTGATGGACATACTGGGCGAGGAGCGGCGCGGCGCCGGCGGCGAAATCCAGCTGACGGATGCGATGGCGCAGCTGATCGGCGTGCAGCCGTTTCATGCCATCGCCTTTGCAGGCGTACGCTACGATTGCGGCGACAAGGCCGGGCATGTGATCGCCAACATTGCCTATGCGCTGGCGCGCGACGATGTGGGCCCGGCCGTCAGGGCCTATCTGAAGACGCTGTGATGCAGAGCCTGCCGCTTTTTCACCGCATCGCCGGGCAGCCGGTGCTGGTGTTGGGGGATGGCGAGGCGGCAGACGCCAAGGCTCGGCTGGTGGCGGAGGCCGGCGGGCGGGTTGTGCAGGCGGTCGAGCCGGGGACGCGGCTGGCATTCGTGGCGCTGGAAGAAGGAGCGGAGGCGGAGGCTGCGCGGCTGAAGGCGCTTGGCCTGCTGGTGAATGTGGTGGATCGGCCGGCGCTGTGCGATTTTACCGTGCCGGCCATCGTCGATCGCTCGCCGGTGCTCGTGGCGGTCGGCACAGGCGGTGCTTCGGCCAGCCTTTCCAAGGCGTTGAAAGAGCGTCTTGAGATATTGTTCCCGGCCGGACTGGGGCGGCTGGCGGCGGCGATTGCAGCGGCGCGCGAAAAAGTGGCGGCGGTGCACGGCACGGTTCCGGCAAGGCGCGCCTTCTGGACGCGCGCACTGGCGCCCGGCGGGCCGCTCGATCCGCTGGTGGAGCATGCTGTCGTCTGCATCGATCCGGGATCGTTGGATGCCGAGGGCAGCCGCCAGGATGTGATTGCGGTGGGCAAGGACGGCGCCGATGGACTGACGTTGCGGCAGTTGCGGATGCTGGCGCAGGCGGATCTGATCGTCCACCCTGCGGACATGGCGGCCGATGTGCTGGCGCTGGCACGGCGCGATGCAGCGAGGTGGGTGGGTGAGTGGCCGCCAGACGGCGCCAGCGGCCGCATCGTGCTGCTTCGGACAGGAGTGTTTTGATGATCGACCATCGCCCCCGCCGCTCGGTGCTCTATCTGCCTGGCGCCAATGCGCGGGCGATCGAAAAGGCGCGCGGGCTGGCGGCCGATGTGGTGATCATCGATCTGGAGGATGCGGTGGCGCCAGACGCCAAGGAAGCGGCGCGGGCGGCAGCTGTTGCAGCGGTCGGTGCCGGTGGCTGGGGCGGCCGCGAGATCGCCATCCGCGTGAACGGGCTTGGGACGCCCTGGTTCGCGGCGGATTTCGCCGCTGTTCAAGATACGGCAGTGGATATGGTCGTGGTGCCCAAGGTGGATGGCGCGGCGGATGCCGCCCGGGCGGTGGCGCTGGCTGCGGCAAAGCCGGTGTGGGTGCTGATCGAGACGCCGCGCGCGGTCCTTCACGCAGACGCCATTGCCGATGTGCCGGGAATCGAGGGGTTGGTGGCGGGCTTTGCCGATCTGACGAAGGATCTGCGCGCCAGTCCGGGGCCGCAGCGCGAGCCGCTGGTGTATGCCATGAGCCGCATCGTGCTGGCGGCGCGGGCAGCAGGAATATTGGCGTTCGACGGCGTGTTCACCGATCTCATGGACATGCAGGGGCTGGAGGCGGAAACGCGTCAGGCGCTGGCCTTCGGCTTTGACGGCAAGACCTGCATTCATCCCAACCAGCTGGCGGCGGTGAACCGGCTGTTTACGCCTTCGGAGGCAGATGTCGAGCATGCGCGCGGGCTTATTGCGGCCCATGAAGCCGCGGTCGCGGCGGGCAAAGGCGTGGCAACTTTCAAAGGCAAGCTGATCGAGGTGCTGCACGTGGTGGAAGCCAGGCGGACGCTGAAGATCGCCGAGGTCGTCGCCAAGGTGGGAGACACGGTGGAGAAACTGATCGATGTGGCGGTGGATTAGGGCAGGCCAGGGCAGATGAACGGTCTTCACCGATGCCTTGTTCAGCGCCTTGGAAACCCGTCGCGCGCCAGCCGCAGCAACAGCAGCGTGGCCAGCCGCGCTCTTTCTTCGAGGCTTTCGACGATCAGGAATTCATCGGCCGAGTGAATGGCACCACCGCGCACCCCCAGCGTGTCGACGACTGCAAGGCCGGTGGCAGCCAGGTTGTTGCCGTCGCACACGCCGCCGGCGTTGCGCCAGCCGATAGCGAGGCCGAGGTCTGCACCGACGGATTTCACGAGTTCGAACAACCGCAGCTGATTGCCGTCGAGCGGCTTGGGGGGCCTTGCGAAGCTGCCGTGGCGGTGCGCCTCGATATCGTGGGCAGCGGCGATGGCGGCGATTGCGCGGTCTGTGGCTTCCAGGGCGCGTGCCTGGGCCTCGACCGTTTCGGGGCGCATGTTGAAGCGCAGCACGGCGGTGTCGGGCACGATGTTGTTGGGGCCGCCGCCATCGATTTTTGCGACATTCACCTTGAGATCGGGCGCGATGAGGGCGGACAGGCGCAGCGCGAGATCGGCAGCGGCGATGATGGCGTTGCGGCCCTTTTCCGGCTCGCGTCCGGCGTGGGCGGCGCGACCCATGATGTGCACCGAGAAATTGCCGCTGCCGGGACGAGCGCCGGCAAGCGTGCCGTCTGGCAGCGCTGGCTCGAAGGTGAGGCCGGCGTCAACGCGGTGGGCGGCTTCCATCAGCAGTGGCGCGGAGCCGGGAGAGGAAACCTCCTCGTCGGAATTGAGGATGACTTCATAGCCCAGCAAAGAGGCAAGGGGTGAGGATTCGAAGGCCGTGAGGGCTGCCAGCATAACGGCAATGCCGCCCTTCATGTCGGCGACGCCGGGGCCGTTCAGAATGCCGGGCGAGAGCCAGCGCAGCGACTGGAACGGATGATCGACACCGAACACAGTGTCGTAGTGGCCGGTGAGCAGGACGCGGGTGGGGGCCTGCGGGCGGACCACCAGATGCAGATTTTCGCCATGCTTCAGTTCGGCGGTTGCGCCGCACGGCAGCATCTGCGTGGCGTCCGCCGGGGCGGACGAGCGGACGTCGCCGAGCGGAGCGAAGGCGGCAGCGAGCATCTGCGCGGTGCTGGCGAGGCCGGGCAGGTTGCGGCTGCCGCTGTTCACCGCGCACCAGCCTTCCACCTGCGCGAGCATGGCGGCAGCATCGATGCTGGCTAGCGCGGCCGCCTCTGCGGTTGAAAGACTGCTCACAGGCCGGCGTCCAGACGGCGACCGGGCGATATCTCGTCGGGGTCTGTCAGCACATGGATGAGGGCTGCATTGCCGAGGCTGCGGGCAAGTGCCGGGGCAAATTCTTCGGTTGTGCAGACGG
>JBBQIP010000129.1:0-7437 GCA_038325045.1 Sphingomonadales bacterium | reverse complement strand
GTCTGATCCTTGCGGGTGCCGCCATCGGTCTGGTTGCCGGTGGTTCGGCCGGTGCCCAGCAGGAGCCGCAGGCAACTGTGTGGGACGGTATCTACACGGTTGAACAAGCCGATCGCGGTGCCGGCATTTATGTGCAGCGCTGCGGCGGCTGCCACGGTGTGGCGCTGAACGGCACCGGCGAGGCGCCGGGGCTGGTGGGCGGCGAATTCGTTTCGCACTATGACGAGCTTTCGGTCGGGGATCTGTTCGACCGTATCCGCACCACCATGCCGCAAAATGATCCGCAATCCATGCCGCGGGAGGAATATGCCGATGTGCTGGCTTACCTGCTGAAGTACAACGGCTTTCCGAGCGGGGACAAGGCGCTGGACCGGCGCAGCGAAGTGCTGGCCACCATCGGGTTCATCGCCCAGAAGCCGGCAACGGTGGCGGCTGCAGCATCGAACTTGCCTACGCCCTGACCGGCCGATACGAGCCGGCAGGGAAACTGCATCCCGGGGGAGGGAACATGAAGATTATCCTGTTGCTGGCAGCCGCACTTTCGTTCGGCGCGCCCACATTTGCCCAAAATGTCCGGTATTCGCTGGCGCAGCTCCCACCGCCGGGGCCGCTCAATCCCAACCCCAATATCCACCCCAACCCTTATGCGACCGATCTCGGCTTCTTCAAGATGCCGGCCGGGCGGACCATGGGCTCCACCAGCGCGGTCGCGGTGGACAGCAAGGGGCATATCTGGGTGGCAGAGCGCTGCGGCGCCAATGCCTGCGCCAATTCATCGGTCAATCCGATCATGGAATTCGATGAAAAGGGCAATTTCATCAAGGATTTCGGTGGCGGGCTCACGGTGTTCCCGCACGGCTTCAGCATCGATGCAGAAGATAACATCTGGCTGACCGACGCGCGTGTGGCCGCTGGCAAGGGCGGCACTGTGATGAAGTTCGCGCCCGATGGCCGGCTGCTGCTCACGCTCGGCACCAAGGGCGTCGCCGGCACGACTGCCAGCACCTTTACCGAGCCCAATGCCGTGATCGTGGCCAAGGACGGCACGATTTTCGTGGCCGATGGCCATACGCCCTACAAGGGCATCGCCAGAATCATCAAGTTCGCCCCCGATGGTCGTTATCTCTCCGAGTTCGGAACCCCGGGCAAGGAGCGCGGCCAGCTGGAAGTGCCCCATGCGCTGGCGTTCGACAGCAAGGGCAGGCTGTTTGTGGCCGACCGCTGGAACAACCGGGTTTCCATCTTCACCCAGGACGGCGAATTCATCGACGCCTGGACCCAGTTCGGCCGCCCCTCTGGCATCTTCATCGATGCAAACGACATTCTCTATTCGGCCGATAGCGAGAGCCGGCGTCCGGTCGGCTATGGCTTCAACCCCGGCTGGAAGCGCGGTATCCGCATCGGCAGCGCCCGCACCGGCAAGGTAACTGCCTTCATCCCCGATCCCGAGCCCAATCCCGACGCCGGTGCGACCAGCGATGCCGAAGGGATTACCGTCGACCGCAACGGTGTGATTTACGGCGCGCAGGTGAAGGAGCAACTGGTCGCTCGTCACACGGCGGGAAAATAGCGCGGTGGACGCGGTGAAGCGCCACGGTCCCTGGGCCTTGCTCGCCCTGCTCGGCGCCGCGTCGCTGGGGGTGTTTGCCACCGCCAATGGGGAACAGGTAAGCGCGCTCTGGATGGTGTTTGCTGCCATCTCGGTGCACCTGATCGCCTATCGTTATTACAGCCTGTTTCTTGCCGATAAGGTTTTCGGGCTCGATCCCCGCCGCCAGACCCCTGCCTACACGAAAGGCGATGGCCTCGATTACGTGCCGACCAACCGCTACGTGCTTTTCGGCCATCATTTTGCAGCCATTGCGGGTGCCGGTCCGCTGGTAGGGCCGGTGCTGGCGGCACAGATGGGCTATCTGCCGGGCATGCTCTGGATATTGGCCGGCGTGGTGCTTGCCGGCGCGGTGCAGGATTTCATCATCCTGTTCATCTCGATGCGCCGCGACGGCCGCTCGCTGGGTGAGCTTATCCGCATGGAGATGGGCAATGCCGCCGGCACGGTGGCGCTGTTCGGCGCCTTCATGATCATGGTCATCATTCTCGCGGTGCTGGCGCTCATCGTGGTGCGCGCGCTGGCGGAAAGCCCCTGGGGGCTGTTTACCGTGGCCGCCACCATCCCGCTGGCGTTGTTCATGGGGGTCTATGGCCGGTTCATCCGCCCCGGCCGCATTGCGGAGGTTTCGGGCATCGGCCTTGTCGGGCTGGTACTGGCCATTGTGTATGGCCAGGCGGTGGCGGAAAGCCCGGTCTGGGGGCCGATCTTCACGCTTACGCCGGAGCAGCTCTGCTGGATTTTGATCGGTTACGGCGCGGTGGCCTCGGTGCTGCCGGTCTGGTTGCTGCTGGCGCCGCGCGATTACCTGTCCACCTTCCTCAAGATCGGTGCGGTGGCAGCCCTTGCCATCGGTCTGGTCATCATGGCGCCGCCGCTCAGGATGCCGGCCATCTCGCAGTTCGTCGATGGCTCCGGCCCGGTCTGGGCAGGCTCGCTGTTCCCGTTCCTGTTCATCACCATTGCCTGTGGCGCGGTCTCTGGCTTTCACGCGCTCATTTCATCGGGCACCACCCCCAAGCTGATCAGCAGCGAAGGCGATGCCCGCTTCATCGGCTACGGCGCCATGCTGATGGAGAGCTTTGTCGCGGTCATGGCGCTCGCCGGCGCCTCGATCCTCGATCCGGGCATTTATTTCACCATGAACGCGCCCGCCGCCGTGATCGGCACCACCGCTGAATCCGCCGCCGCCGCGGTTACCGCCATGGGCTTTGCCATCACGCCCGAAACCATCACCGAGACAGCACGGTCGGTGGGGGAGACGACCATCATTTCGCGCACCGGCGGCGCCCCCACGCTGGCGGTGGCGATGGCAGAAATCTTCAGCCATGTGTTCGGCGGCCCGGCGATGAAGGCCTTCTGGTATCATTTCGCGATATTGTTCGAGGCCTTGTTCATCCTGACCGCTGTGGATGCCGGCACCCGCGCCGGGCGGTTCATGCTGCAAGACCTTCTTGGCCTCGCCATTCCCCGCTTCCGCGAAACCTCGGCGCTCTGGCCGGGGCTGGTTGCCACGGCGCTCTGCGTCTCGGCCTGGGGCTTCTTCCTCTATCAGGGGGTCACCGATCCGCTGGGCGGGGTCAACACGCTCTGGCCGTTGTTCGGCATCGCCAACCAGATGCTGGCAGCCGTTGCCCTGCTGCTCGGCACGGTGGTGTTGTTCCGCATGAAGAAGCAGCGCTTTGCCTGGGTGTCGATGGCGCCGGCTGCGTGGCTGGTGCTGTGCACGCTCACCGCCGGCGGGCTCAAGCTGTTCTCACCCGACCCCAAGGTGGGTTTCATCGCCCATGCCACCAAGTTTGGCGATGCCATGGCGGCCGGCCAGCTGCTGCCGCCAGCCAAATCCATGGCCGACATGGAGCGGATTCTTTTCAATGACCGGCTCGATTCGGCGCTTTGCGTGCTGTTCATGAGCGTGGTGGTGGCGATCGTGCTGTTCACCATCCGCAGCTGCCGTGCTGCCCTGGCAGATGACCGGGTGACGACCGCCGAAACCGTGGCGCAGCCGGCATGAAGCGGCTGTTCTCGATGCTGGTCGATACCGCGCGGCTGATGGTCGGAGTGCCGAATTACGAGGCCTATCTGGCCCATATGGCCAAGGCGCACCCCGGTGACGCGGTGATGAGCTACCCTGATTTCTTCCGCAACCGGCAGGATGCGCGCTACGGCGGCGGCGCTTCCAAAGGCATTTCGCGCTGCTGTTGAGAGCTGTGGCTCAGGCCGCCTGAGCGCCGGGCTGGCGTTCGGGGTGGGAAACGGCCACATCGGGCCGCTCCAGCATCCGTGCCTCGACAGCTAGAAGCCGGGTGAACGGTGCCACGTCCGCCCCGAAGCGACGCGCCGAAAACAACTGCGGCAGCAACATGCAATCGGCAAAGCTCGGCGCATCGCGGTAGCAGAACCGCCCGCCCTGCGCGGCCACAAGCGTCTCCAGCGCACCAAGCCCTTCACCGATCCAGTGGTGCACCCATTGGTCGCGCTGTGCCGGGCTGGCTTCCAGCTCCGACACCAGCCATTTCTGCACCCGCAGGTTTTGCAGCGGGTGAATATCGCAGGCAATCAGCCCGGCCATGGCGCGCACCTGCGCCCGGCCCCAGGCATCGGCCGGCAGCAGCGCCGGCTTGGGGTGGGTTTCCTCCAGCCATTCGAGAATCGCCAGGCTCTGCGTCAGCACACCGTCGGCGGTTTCGATAGCGGGTACGAGCCCCTGCGGAGCCACGGAGAGGTAGCCGGGCGCCCGTTGTTCGCCAGTGCTCAGATCATGTGGTGCCAAAGTGGCGGAAAGCCCCTTGATGGAAAGTGCGATCCGCACCCGCCAGGCAGCACCGGAGCGCCAGTAATCATGCAGGATCATGAGAAGTCTCCGGTTGGCCCTTCAGGCCCATGAAATGGCGAGAAAACAGCATAGCAACGATGCGAGGCCACTGAAAGGCGGCAGAGGCATCGGCGGGGAATCGGGTACCGCACCGGCGCGCGAAACAGGGGCCGCAGAATTGTTCCGGAACGGACAAAATGCGCGAAAAAGACAAGAAATAACCATTCTTCAGCTTCGTCCCGGAACCAATCTGCAATATAGATGGTGAGCACGAACGCCATCACGGCCTTCATGAGGGAGGAAGCGCTGCTTCCATTATAGTTAACTAAAAGTGAATATCTCTTCCTGCCTTGCAATTCAGCCGCCACAAGGGTTGGCGTGGATACCGCTTGCCACGATGCTGGCGGTGTTATTGCTTGGTTTGGCGAATGCGCGGCAGCGCCGTTTTTACGGCAAGGAGTTTTTTCTTTACTGCCATGTCGGCATGTTCCTTTGGCTGGCTGCCACGGCGATCGAGGCTCTTGTGCCAAGCGGGCAGTGCCGGGTGGCTGTAAATGGCCTTTCATGGCTGGGCGCGTCCGCTCTGCCGCTCGCCTGGGCGCTTTTTATCTATCATTATGCCTTCAGCATCCAGGCCAAGCCCGGCCCGCGTTTGCGAGTGTTGCTGGTTTCCTGGCCATTGCTGGTCAGCGGGCTGGCTCTGAGCAATCCGATGCACCACCTTTTCTATACCAGCATTGCGCCGGAGGCCGGTGGCGGCACCGGGCTCGCCGTTGTCCATGGACCGCTCTACTGGGCCGCGCTCGGGATAAATTATGTGCTGGTAGCGGCCACATTCGCCGTCCTGCTGCTGGGCCTTCACAAGGCGGCGCGGCAGTTCAGGCTCTATTTTGCCTTTCCAGCGGTGCTGATGAGCTTCGTGATACTGCCAAACCTCGCCTTCGTGTTCATGGGCATCGATTTCGGCGGATTTGACCCCACGCCCTTTTCCTTCGTGCTGGTGGTGGTGTTGTGCTCGGTGATGCTGGTGTCGCACCGGGTTTTCGATGTCACCTCGGTCGCATCCGATCTGATTTTCGCCAACCTGCGCAGCCCGGCGTTGATCGTGGATAGCGAGGGGCTGGTGCTGGCAGCAAACCCGGTCGCCCGCTCGGTGTTCCCGTCGCTCTCCGAGCCGGGCCGCAGCGTGGCCGGTTTGCCCGGGCTCAAACCTGCGCTCAACTGGGTCGATGGCCGGTTGCGGCTGGCGCCGGGCCGCCGGATCAGTGTGGGTGAGCACTTTTATGATATCGACGCGGTGCCGGTTCCCAAGCCTTTGTCGCGGGACGGCGAGGCGGTGGGCACCGTGCTGGTGTTGAACGATGTGACCGCCGAGGAACAGCGCTACCGCGAGCTTGAGGCCGAACTTGCCGCCAACATGGTCCAGCTGGAAAGCCAGGCCGTGTTGCAGGCGGCACTGCGCGAGGCAGCCGAGTTCGATCCGCTCACCCGGGTCCGCAACCGGCTTTCGCTGCCCAGCCTGTTCAACCATTTTATCGATACCGCCGCGCGCGAGCAGGGCCGGCTTGTGGTGGCGCTGTTCGATATCGATCATTTCAAGCGCTGGAACGACCTGAATGGCCATGCGGCCGGCGACCGGGTGCTGCGCGATTTCGCCCGCTTTCTGGAGGAAATGACCGAGCCCGGCGAGCCGGTGTTCCGGATCGGCGGCGAGGAATTTCTGCTGATGTTCCCTGAATCGCGGCTGTCGCAAGTGGCGGCCCGGGTTGGCGCGATGCAGCGGGCCCTGGCGGCGGCGGATTTCCAGCGCCCCGGCGATGGCCCGCGCGTCACCTTCTCCGCCGGCGTGGCGCAATGGCCTGAGGATGGTGCAACGCTCGAAGGGCTGCTCGAAACCGCTGACCGCAGGCTCTATACGGCCAAATCTGCGGGCCGAAACTGTGTGATCGCCGCCTGACCGGCAAACCCGATTCCGGGGCCGGCTCAAAGATTTCCGGTGGACAAGTCTGCCGCACCGCTTTTCACACCGCTGTTCAGGCGCTACACCCGCAGCGGATGGACAAGGCTTCGCCCTCAGCGCAACCGCCTGTCGGGCCCGACGGCCTTCCGCACCCGTTTCCGCACCGGCATCTGCTCGGCCTTGCCGAGCTGAAGCCATGGGAAATCCGCTTTTTGCTCGATGAGGCGGCGAAATGGGTGGACTATAACCGGCAGACCAGCCGCGCCGACCACCGGCTGCAGGGCCTCACCCAGATCAACGCCTTTTTCGAGCCGAGCACGCGTACCGCGCTCAGCTTCGAGATCGCCGGCAAGCGGCTGGGGGCCGATGTGGTGAGCCTGGCCGTGCAGGGCTCATCGGTGAAGAAGGGCGAGACGTTGCTTGATACCGCGCTCACCCTTGATGCGATGCGGCCGGATGTGATCGTGATTCGCCATGGATCTTCCGGCGCCGTGCAGCTGATTGCGGAGAAGCTGGGCTGTCCGGTGCTGAACGCCGGCGATGGTCGCCATGAACACCCCACGCAGGCGTTGCTCGATGCGCTCACCATCCGCCGCCGCAAGGGGCGGATCGAGGGGCTGACCGTGGCGATTTGCGGCGATATCCTGCACAGCCGGGTAGCGCGCTCCAATTTCCAGCTGCTGGCCAGCCTTGGCGCCCGGGTGCGGGCAGTGGCGCCGCCCACGCTTATGCCGGTGGGCATAGAGGCGCTGGGCGTGTTGCCCTTTACCGATATGGAGGAGGGGCTGGAGGGCGTGGACGTGGTGATGATGCTGCGCCTGCAGACCGAGCGTATGGCCGGCGCCTATCTGCCTTCAACGCGCGAATACTTCCGCTTCTATGGCCTTACCGAGGCGCGGTTGGCCCGCGCCGCGCCCGGCGTGCTGGTGATGCACCCCGGCCCGATGAACCGGGGCGTGGAGATAGAGAGCGCGATTGCCGATGACATCATCCGCTCGGCGGTAACCGAGCAGGTGGAGATGGGGGTAGCGGTCCGCATGGCCTGCCTTGATG
>JBBQIP010000128.1:0-7473 GCA_038325045.1 Sphingomonadales bacterium | reverse complement strand
GCTGTTCGGCCCGGCCGGCCCGGATGACAGCGCGGTGACCGAGGCCGAGCTGCGCTCCGTGGTGGATGAAGCCGAGACGGCGGGCATATTGGAAGCAGGCGAGCGCCAGATGATCGCCGGTATCATGCGGCTGGCGGACCGGCGGGTGCGCGGCGTGATGACCCCGCGTGGCGATGTGGACTGGATCGACGCCGATGCCTCGCCAAGCCGCATCCGCGCCCGGCTGGCCGAAACCCCGCACAGCCGGCTGCCGGTGGCGCGCGGCACGGTCGATGACATCATCGGCGTGGTACAGTCCCGCGATCTGGTGAAGGCGCTTATCGCCGGCGGCCCGCTCGATCTGGCCAGCCTTGCGCGCCCGGCGCCGGTGCTTCCCGATGTGATCGATGCCGTGGAGGCGCTGGTAAGCCTGCGTGCGTCCGCCGTGCCGATGGCGCTGGTGCACGACGAATATGGCCATTTCGAAGGCATTGTGACGCCGGCTGACCTGCTCGCGGCCATTGCCGGGGCATTTGCCTCCGACCTCGATGATACCAACGACCCGCCCATCGTGGAGCGGGAGGATGGCTCGTTGCTGCTGTCGGGCGCGCTGCCAGCCGACGAAATGGCTGACCGGTTGGGTTTCACGCTGGCCGAAATCCGCGACTACGAGACAGTGGCCGGGTTCGTGCTGGCGCATCTGCAGCACCTGCCGGTGACCGGCGAGCATTTCAGCGAAGGCGGCTGGCGTTTCGAGATCGTGGATATGGACGGCCGCAAGGTGGACAAGGTGCTGGCCAGCGCGCTGGAAAGCTAGGCCCCCAGCTTGCGCGCCTGCGCCAGCGCCAGATCGGCCAGGCCTTCCACACCTTCGGCCATCTTGCGGGCGTGGCTTGAGGTGGCGTTGCCGCGCACCACCCGCCCGCGGATGCCGTGCACGATGCCGGCCAGCCGGAACAGGTTATAGGCCATGTAGAAATCCAGATTGTCGATGCGGGCGCGCGCCGTTCGCTCGCAATAGGCCGCCACATAGTCGGCTTCCGAAGGGATGCCGAGCGAGGCCAGATCCTTGCCGAGCAGGCCGGTCGTGGTTTCGGGCGGCATCCGGTACATCATCAGATGGTAGCTGAAATCGGCCAGCGGGTGGCCCAGCGTGGAAAGCTCCCAATCCAGCACTGCCAGCACGCGCGGCTCGGTGGCATGGAAGATCATGTTATCGCAGCGGTAATCGCCGTGCACCACGCTCACTTCGTCGCCGGGCGGAATGTTCTCGGGCAGCCACTCGACCAGCCGGTCCATCGCCGGCACCCGGCCGGCCGCCTCATCATCGATATATTGGCGGGACCAGCGGGCGATCTGGCGGGCGAAATAATTGCCGGGCTTGCCGTAATCTTCCAGCCCCGCCGCCTGCACATCCACCTTGTGCAGCGCTGCCAATGTGGCGTTCATGGCATCGAAATGGGCGGCGCGGCTTGCCTTGTCGAGGCCGGGAAAGCTGGTGTCCCAGATAATCCGGCCGTCCACACAGTCCATCACGTAAAAGGCGGTGCCGATCACGCCTTCATCGGTGCACAGGCCATAGCTGCGCGCCACCGGAAAGCCCTGGCCATGCAGTGCGGTGATCACCCGATATTCGCGGTCCACGGCATGGGCAGACGGCAGCAGCGGCCCCGGCGGCTTGCGGCGCAGCACATAGGTACGGTTCTCGGTGAGCAGCTTGTAGGTTGGGTTGGACTGGCCACCCTTGAACTGCTCGATGGCGAGCGGGCCTTGATAGCCCTCCACATTGGCGGCCATCCACCGGGCGAGCCGGCCGGGATCGATCTCCTGGCCTTCGCGAACGGCTGCCGTGCCTGAGAACTGGGCCTGCCGGTCCACAGGTGCGCTGGAATTGGGGTCGGGGTTGCTCATGCGCGCCAGAATAGCGGCGGAAAACGTCTTCGTCGTTTGCTATTTGCCAATGTCGCGGCGGTAGAAGCCGCCCGGCCAGTCGATTTTTGCCACGCCTGCATAGGCCCGTTCGCAGGCCGTTGCGAGATCGCCACCGCGCGCCGAGACTGCCAGAACCCGGCCGCCAGTGGCGATCAGCTTGCCCTCCCCATTGCGCCTCGTGCCGGCGTGAAAAACCGTTGCGCCGGTTCCCACTGCTCCCTCTACGCCGTCGATCACCGTGCCGGTGCGCGGTGCTTCAGGATAGCCTTTGCTCGCCATAACCACGGTCACGGCGGTATCGGCGGACCATTCCACCTGCACATCGGCCAGCCTTCGCTCGGCACAGGCGAGCAGCAGCTCGGCCAGATCACAGTCCAGCCGAAGCATCATCGCCTGGGTTTCCGGATCGCCGAAGCGGACATTATATTCGATGAGCTTGGGGCCCTGTTTGGTGAGCATCAGCCCGGCGTAGAGCATGCCTTCGAACGGCGTGCCCGCCTCCTTCATCGCCGCAAGCGTCGGCTCGATGATTTCGCTTATCGCCTGATCGCGCAGTGCGTCGGTCAGCTCCGGTGCCGGGGTTATCGCGCCCATGCCGCCGGTGTTGCCACCTTCATCACCGTCGTGTGCGCGCTTGTAATCGCGCGCCGTGGCGAACAGCTGCATGGTCTTGCCGTCGGAGAGCACGAACAGGCTGGCCTCCGCCCCTTCCATGAACTGCTCGACCACTACTGGGCCCTGGATGAGCGCCAGCGCCGCCAGCCCCTCTTCGTTCGAATCGGCAACGGTCACGCCCTTGCCCATAGCCAGCCCATCGGCCTTCACCACCACCGGCAGCGGGTGCACGGCAACATAATGATGCGCCTCGGTTGCGCTGGCGAAGCGCATA
This sequence comes from Sphingomonadales bacterium, assembly GCA_038325045.1. Lineage (GTDB taxonomy): Bacteria > Pseudomonadota > Alphaproteobacteria > Sphingomonadales > Sphingomonadaceae > Sandarakinorhabdus. The sequence goes on along the minus strand of JBBQIP010000128.1, from coordinate 4,673 downwards.
TAGGCGGCTGTGGGGATGTTGGCGCGCGCGCACAGATCCTTGGTGAAGCCCTTGGATCCCTCCAGCCGCGCCGCTGCCTGGCTTGGCCCCAGCACAGGAACGCCGGCGGCGCGCAGCGCATCGGACACGCCGTGTACCAGCGGGCCTTCAGGGCCGATGACCACCAGGCCGAAACCATGCGCCTTCACATAGGCGGTGACCGCCTCCGGCTCCTCGATCGCCAGCGCTTCCTCGCGCTCGGCAACATCGGCGATTCCGGCGTTTCCGGGCGCGCAGACCAGCCGCCGCACGCGAGCGCTCTGCCGCAGCTTCCAGCATAGCGCATGCTCGCGGCCGCCGCTGCCAAGCACCAATATGTCGAGATCCGCTGCCATGGATGGACCCTAGCCCGGCCATGGGGGCGAAGAAAGGGGGCGTTTGCCGAGCCTGCCCGTTTGCGGGGGGGCGGCGCCTTGGTTAGGGTCGGCGCGTATGGAAAACACGCCTGAATATTCGGTAAGCGAACTGGCCGGCGCCTTGAAGCGCACGGTCGAATCGAGTTTCGGCCAGGTGCGGGTGAAGGGCGAGCTTTCGGGCTGGAAGCGCGCGGTCTCGGGCCATTGCTATGCCGGCTTGAAGGATATGGATGCGGTTATCGATCTGGTGATGTTCAAGGGTGCTGCGAGCGCGCTGCGGTTCCAGCCGGAAGACGGCATGGAGGTAAGCGTTACCGGCAAGCTGACCACCTATCCCGGTCGCTCCAAATATCAGATCATCGTCGAGCGCATGGCGCCGGCAGGTGCGGGGGCGCTGCTGGCGGAAATCGAGGAGCGGCGGCAGCGGCTGGCTGCCGAAGGGCTGTTCGATGCCAGCCGCAAGCGCCCGCTGCCACCGATTCCGCAGTGCATCGGCATCATCACCTCCCCCACGGGCGCGGTGATCCGCGATATATTGCACCGGCTGGCGGACCGGTTTCCAAGGCCGGTGCTGGTCTGGCCGGTGGCGGTGCAGGGCGAGGCTGCGGCGGCGCAGATTGCCGCCGCCATCAGGGGCTTCAACGCGATAGGGCCGGAGGGGCCGGTGCCACGGCCGGACCTGCTCATCGTGGCGCGCGGCGGTGGTTCGATCGAGGATCTGGCAGCCTTCAATGCCGAGATCGTGGTGCGGGCAGCGGCTGAAAGCGCCATTCCGCTCATCAGCGCGGTGGGGCATGAGACCGATACCACGCTCATCGATTTCGCTTCCGACTGGCGGGCGCCCACGCCCACCGCTGCGGCCGAGCGCGCGGTGCCGGTGAAGGCCGATCTGGCCGCCCGGCTGGCAACGCTGGCAGCGCGGCTGGTGAGCGCGCGCGCCCGCAGCGATGCGCTGCGCCGCGAGCGGCTGGTTGCCACTGCGCGCCGTCTGCCGGCCCCGCGCCGGTTGCTCGAGCTTCCGGAGCAAAAGCTCGACGACCTGGCGGGGCGGCTGCCGCGCGCGCTGATGGCAGTGCGGGGCCAGGCGGCCGGGCGGCTTTCGGGCGCTGCCGGGGCGCTGCGCCCGGCGCTGCTGGAGGCGCGCTTCAACCGCGCCGGAACCGCTCTCAAGCTAATGGAGGCGCGGCTGGTTCGCGGGGCTGAAGTGCGGGTGGCGGCGGGCTCCGCTTCGCTGGCCCGGCGCGGCGCGGGGTTGCGACCGCAGCTGCTTGCCGGGCGGCTGGCGCGGGCGGATGCAGCGCTTGCGGCCACCATCCGCCTGCTGGGTTCGCTGGGGCCGGATGCGGTGTTGGCGCGCGGCTATGTGCTGGTGCTGGACGGGGAGGGGCGGCTTCTGCCAAAACGCAGTGCAGCCGCCGCAGCCAGCACATTGCGCTTGCGCTTTGCAGACGGTGAACTGCCGGTGCAGCGGCTTTCCGGCGGCGATCAACCAAGGTTCCTGTGACATGCTGTTTACCAACAATCGCCTCGCCCAGCTCCGCTATCTTTCCGGCTCGTTCGAGATGCTGAGCCGCGGCGACCATGTGCTTTGCGCAGCAACCAACCAGCCGATCCCGCTCGACCGGCTGCGCTACTGGAGCCATGAGCTGCAGGAAGCCTATGCCAATGCCGATATCGCCTCGCGTCGCTATGCCGAGCAGCGCGCCCTGGGCAGGCTCTGATGGCGAGCCGCGCCGCACTTGCGGGGCTGCTGCTGGCGGTTGCCGCCGGCCCGGCCGGGGCTGCGGTGCTTGAGAAGCCGGCCGAGCAGGGGGCGCTTGGCCGCGGGCAGCTTCCGCCGGGCGCCACCGGTCTCACGATGGACGGCAAGCCGGTGGCGCTGGGGGCTGGCAACCGCTTCATCATCGGCTTTGATCGGGATGCGACCGGCACTGCGCGGCTGGCATGGCGCGATGCCGCAGGAGCCGAACAATCAGAGACTGTGACAATTGCGCCACATGCCTGGTCCATCCAGTCCTTGCCCGGTTTGCGGCAGCGGCCGGTGCCCGATGCGGAGTTCGAGGCCAGGCGGCCGGGCGAACTGGCCAAGATACGCGCCGCTCGCGCCACCCCGCAACCGGGGGCGGGTTGGGAGGAGGCTTTCATCCGGCCGGTGGCCGGGCGGGTGTCCGGCCGTTTCGGCAACCAGCGGGTCTATGCGGGGGTTCCGGCTTCCTATCATTCAGGGCTGGACATCGCGGCCGCCGCCGGAACGCCTGTGAAAGCGCCTGCTGCGGGCGTGGTGGTGCTGGCCGATGGGCCGTTCCTGCTCGAAGGCAATCTGGTGCTTGTCGATCACGGTGCCGGGCTGGGATCGGCGCTCATGCATCTTTCCCGAATTGATGTGCGGCCGGGCCAGATGGTGGCTGCAGGCGATGTCATAGGCCTGGTCGGCGCCACCGGTCGGGTGACCGGGCCGCATCTGCACTGGGGGCTTACCTGGCAGGGTGCCCGGCTCGACCCGGCAACAGCGCTGCCTTAATACAACGGCAATAGCTGGCATTGTGGCAATAGGGTCACAGTCAGATGACAAATTTATGCCGAATGTCGCCACGCCCATTGCGCGGCATGGCTGCCCGCTCCTATTCGCCGTCCATGGGCCGGAGAGTTTTTCTGGCGCCTGCAAATTCAGCTCTCGGCATAGGCCGACCCAAAGTGAGTGTTGAGTTATGATGAACCAGTCGATCCGCAAGCGCCTGCTCGCTTCCAGCGTTCTCGCCAGCGTGGCAATTCTCGCCGCCCAGCCTGCCTTCGCCCAGATCGTCGCCGCCGATGAGGCGATCGCCGAAGAGTCGATCGTGGTCACCGGTTCGCGCATTTCGCGTCCGAACCTTGAGGCTGCCAGCCCGGTCAATGTCATCGGTGAAACCGAAATCCAGCTCCGCCAGTCGCTGACAGCGGAAGAACTGCTTCGCGATTTGCCGGGCGTGCGTCCGTCCATCGGGCCGGGCGTCAACAACGGCTCCAACGGCTCCGCAAGCATCGATCTTCGCGGCATCGGCTCCAACCGCACCCTCGTGCTTCTCGATGGCCGCCGTATCGTGCCCTTCGGCCTCGATGGTGTCGTTGATACCAACGTCATCCCCGTCGCGCTCACCACCCGCGTCGATGTCCTCACCGGCGGTGCCAGCACCGTCTATGGTGCCGATGCCGTCGCCGGCGTCGTCAATTTTGTCACCAAGCGTGATTTCTCGGGCGTCGATTTCAGCAGCGGTTATCGCATCACCGAGCGTGGTGATGGTGCCAGCTTCCGTGCCGATCTGACCATCGGTGGCAACTTTGCCGAGGGTCGCGGCAACGCCGTGCTGTCGATGGGCTACACCAACACCGAAGGCGTCAATCAGGATGAGCGCCCGTTCGGCCAGTTCGCACTCAGCTCAGCTAATGGTCGGCCTCAGGGCTCGACCACCGGCGTGCCAACCTTCATTGCAGCCCCTGCCATCCCCGGCATCACCGATGGTTCTTTCGGTTCTCAGATCAATCCTACCACTGGTTCGTTCATCCCCGGCACCCAGGCCAATCTGTACAATTTCAATCCTGATAACCTCTATCAGACACCGCTTGAGCGCTATTCGCTATATGGGTCGGCCCGGTATGAAATTACCGACAATATCGAAGCCTATGCCACCGGCTTTTTCACGCTCAACAAGGTGCAGACCCTGCAAGCCCCATCAGGGACATTCGGCAACACCTTCCGTGTGCCGCTGTCCAATCCCTATCTTGGCGCCGGTGCAGCGCAGCAGCTCTGCAATTCATTCGGCACCTTCGTATCCGGCACCGGCGTGACCAGCTCGCCCAACGTCACCCCCGGGGTGCCCGCCGCCGGCGGCAACCCTGCCCGACCGCCTGTCTTGAACTCGCCTGCGCTCACAGCGGCGCAGTGCAATGCTGCCCGGACTGCCACCAACCCCGGCTCGGCTGATTATCAGGAAGTGTCGATGGCCATACAGCGCCGCTTCACCGAATATGGTCCCCGGTTCAACAATTGGGACACGACCACATTCCAGGTTCAGATGGGCCTGCGCGGCAACGTGTTCGGTGATCTGAAGTGGGACATTCTGGGGCAATATGGCGAATCGAACCAGAATCAGGCTCGCATCAATTGGGGCAGTTTCTCCCGCGTCCAGCAGGCACTTCGTGCGACCAACACCACAACTTGCAACGATCCCGCCAATGGTTGCGTGCCGATCAATCTTTTCGGCCCCGAAGGATCAATCACGCCTGAGCAGATCGGCTTCT
>JBBQIP010000127.1:0-7539 GCA_038325045.1 Sphingomonadales bacterium | reverse complement strand
CAGTGCCCGCCATGATGCCGACACGCTGCCCGACCCCGAGCGTGAGCAGGCCATCAATCGCGCGCACCCCGCACGCCAGCGGTTGCGTCACCCGCGCCCGTGCAGCCGGGGCGAGACTGTTGCCGTTCAGGGGCTGGCGCTGCGCCACCTCGCGCAGCGGCCCGCGCCCGTCGAGCGGCCGGCCCAGCCCGTCGATAACGCGGCCAAGCAGCCCGGGGCCAACTTCGGCATCCGCGCCGCCGCTTGCGGGCACCACCGCTGCACCGGGCGTAATGCCGGCGAGCGGGGAAAGCCCCATCAACAAGGCCCGCCCGTCGCGAAACCCGATAATCTCTGCTGCCTGATGGTCAGGCCCCACATCGGCCCGCCCGCCCACCAGCGCCGCCACGCCGATGGCCTCCAGCGTGGTGCCATCATAGGCAGTAACCCGCCCGCCGCGCCGCAGCGGCAGCGCCGGCACCATGGCCGCCTCCAACATGGCGGCAAGGTTTTCGGTCACGCTCATGGCAGCTGCGCCATTATCTGGTCGAGCCGACGGCCAAGATCGGCCCCGATCTGGAACGCCGGGCCTTCAATCACAAAGGAGCAGACCGGCATCTTCGGGTCGGCAAGGCTCTCCATCCGCCCTTCAAGCGCTGCGCCAAGCGCTGCCAGCGTATCCGGGTGGGCGCGCAGCACCGGCGCCTCTACAGGGCCGAGCGTTTCCAGCGCTTCGGCCACCAGCGGCATCAACAGCACCGGGCCAGCGCCCGAAAGCTCGGCCGCCAGCACCCGCTCGGCCACGCTGCGCACCAGCCCGGCCAGCAGCGGCCGCAGCCGCTCGGGGTCTATGGCCATCGCCTGCTCGAACGCCAGCAAGGCGGCTTCCATCGCCGCAAGCCGCGGCTGCAGCGCCGCCTCGGCCTCGGCCAGCCCCTCGGCCAGCCCTTCCGCGCGCCCCTCGGCCAGCCCGCGCGCAAAGGCGGCCTCGCTTATGGCGCGGCGCTCCGCCTCGTCCATTGCGGGTGTCGCGGTGGCTGTCTGGCTCGCCGTGCCGGGCCTGAGCGTGGTCAGCAGCCCGGCCAGCCCGGCCCGGCGGTCTTCGCCGCTGCGCCGGTCCATGCCCCTGCGGTCTTGCACAGGCTCAGACATAGCCTGTTGCCCCCGGCATCATCACCGCACCGCTGTCACCCAGCCGGCGCACCAGCCCGCAAAGTTCGGCCTGGGCTGCGTCCACTTCGGCGCGCTTGGTGGGGCCGCTTTCCGCCAGCTCGTCGCGCAGCTGGTCGGCAGCGCGGCTGGACATGGCGGCGAACACCAGTTCGCGAATGCTGCGGTCAGCGCCCTTCAGCGCCAGCATCAGCACCGCCTGGTCAGCCTCGCGCAGCACCAGCTGCAGCTCGCGCGGCGCCAGCTTGGCAATATCGGCAAACACAAAGCTCTGCTCGGCTATCGAGCTGGCGAGCGACGCATCAACGGTGGCCAGCGCCGCCAGCAGCGCCTGCTGGTTTACCGAAAGATTGACCAGCTTGGCGGTAAACGCCGCACCGGCCAGCCGGCCAGCGCCTTGCGCCCGGGTGCGCGCCGCCAGCTTCAATTCGAGATCGGCCTCCAGCGCCAGCACATCGGCCGGCGCTATCGGGCCGAGCGTGGCCAGCCGCAGCACCAGATCGGCATGCAGCCGTGCATCGAGCGCATCGAGCACAGCGGCCGCCCGCGCCGTCTCCAGATGCGCCAGAGCCACCGCTATCGCCTGCGGGTGCTCATCCGCCAGCAGGCCCGCCACAGCGGCGGCATCCAGCCAATCGAGCCCGGCGAGCCGCTTTATGGAAGCGGGCGGGCCAATTTCCTCGATCACCCGTTCCGCGCGCGGGCTGCCGAGCGCCAGATTGAGCCGCGCCCGCGCCTCGCGGCCCTGGGCATCGAGCGCCTCAACCGTGCGGGTGCGGGCCAGAAACTCGTCGAGCACCGCATCCACCGTGGCGGGCGCGATTTCGGCCACCGTCAGCATCGCCTCGCCCACCGAGCGTACTTCGGCGGCAGAAAGCCGGCGCAGCAGCTCGGCCGCCTGCGCTTCTTCCAGCAGCAACAGCAAAATCGCGCATTTCTGCGCGCCGCTCAGCATATCGGGCGTGGCCGGGGTCGCCCCCGCGAGTGATTTGGCGCGTGCAGCACTCATGCGCCGGCCTCATCAGTGGCGGCATCATCGGCCAGCATCATCCGGGCAACAGCCGTGGCGCGGTCGGTGTCGCCATCCACCAGCTGGCGGGTGGCGCCCAGCTTGCCGCTGTAATCGAGAAGCCGCGGCGGCCCGGCCCACACCACTTCCGCCTCTTCCTCCGCCGCCGCCGCGCCAGCCCTTTCGGCACCGCCCGGCACGCGCTTTACGGGAAGGATCGTGTCGGGCACCCGCCGCAGCTCGCCACCATCGAGCGCGCCCGCCATGGTCTCCAGGCTCGCCGCCTCGGCCGAGCGCTTTGCAGCCACGCCCTTGCGCCACCGCCAGGCCCCAAAGCCCAGCCCGGCCAGCAGCAGCGCCGCACCGCCGGCGATGAACGGCCAATTGTCACGCACCGCCGGCGCATCCAGCCAGCCGGTCGGCACCGGTTCGCTGGTCGTGGCAAAATCCCGCAACACCAGCTCCACCCGGTCGCCGCGCGAGGCATTCTGGCCCACAGCGCCTTCGATTATCCGCTGCAGGGCCGCCAATTCGCCGGGTGGCACCTTGCCGTCTCTGGCCAGGGCGGAACGGTCTATCACCACCGCCACCGAAAGCCGGCGCAGCTGCGGCGCCCCGCCCCGGGTCACGCGCACATCCTTGCCAATTTCCCAGGCCCGGTTGGTGCTCTCGCTGGTTACCATCGGCGGCCCGGCATTGGCGGGCGCGGTGTCGGCGGGCGGCGTGGCGGCAATCTGCGCGGCCGCAGGTGCGGTATTACTCAGCGCGCCGGGAATGCCGCGCGCCGGCGCCGGCGCTGCCTCCATGCTGCGATTGGCCTGTTCGGAGCGCAGCACAGAGCCATCGGGCTGCCAGCGCTCGGAAGCTGCCTCGTTCTGGCTGAAATCGATATCGGCATTCACTTCCGCCGTGAACCGCCCCTGGCCGATGAGCGGGGTTAGCAGCGAGGTAAGCCGTTCGCGCAGCATTGCCTCCAGCCGCGCCTGATAGCCCAGCTGCACCGCCTCGCCCGCCGCCACACTTTGCGAAAGCAACGCGCCCGATTGGTCCACAACGCTCACCCGCTCGGGCGCAAGGCCCGATACGCTGGAGCTGACCAGCCACACCACCGCGCGCACCTGCGCCTCGCCCAGCACCCGCCCCGGTGCCAGCGTTACGAAAACCGATGCACTGGCGGGCACCTTGTCGCGCACGAAAACACTCGGTTCGGGCAGCGCCACATGCACGGTCGCCCGCTTCACTCCGTCAATGGCTTCGATGGAGGCCGCCAGCTCGCCCGAAAGCGCTGCCTTCAACCGCGCTGTCTCCACAGCCCGGCTCATGCCCAGCGGCATCTCCCCCACCGGGTCGAGCGCACGGGCGGATTTCGGCAGGCCCTGGCCGGCCAGCAAGATGCGCGCCGCTGCCACTTCCCCGTCCGGCACCTCGACCGCTCCGGTGGCGGGGTTTATCCGCGCCTCGTAATTGCCCCCCTGCAGGGCCGTGATCACTGCCGATTTGTCACCATCGGAAAGCTCGCCGTAGAGCGGCCTCCACGCCGGCTCGCGCAAGCCCAGCCACAGCATCGCCACCAGCATCAACCCCAGACCGGCCAAGATCGCCGGCCGCGCCGGGGCCAGCGCCGGGCTCTCCCAGCGCGCGCGCAGCGGTGCCGGCAGCAGCGAGGCTGCGGCCGCACTGGCACGGTCCAGCGGCGCGCCAGCCGGCGCTGCGAGCAAGGCCTCAGCCATGGATGCCCCCCGGCACGCGCATTATCGGCACACGCTCATAGCGGCATGCTCATCACGTCCTTGTACGCGCCCAGCAGCCGGTTTCGCACCTGCAGGGTCGCTTCAAAGGCAAGGCTGGCCTTCTGCCGGGCGATCATCACCGCCGCCAGATCCTGGGTATCGCCGCGCTCATAGGCAGCTGATGCGGCGCTGGACTGCTCCTGCACCGCGCTCACCGCCTTCAACGCATCGCCCATGGCATTGGCAAAGGGTGCACCGGCTGCACCGGGCGGACCAGCAGGCGCCACCACCGCGCCGCCACGCGCCAACGCGCCCAGCTGGTCGGACTGGGCGAGGATGCGCGCCCTGAGCGCCAGCACCGAAGAGGCATCGACCGGGGGCAACATTTATTGCAGCCGCATCGTGCCGGCCGAAGCCAGCCCGGCATGATCAAAGCCCGTAGCCCGGCCAACACTGTTTAGCCCGGTAGCCCGGCTGGCCATGGCCGCCAATTTGTAGCGGAGCGTACGCTCGCTGATCCCAAGTCGCTGGGCAGCCGCGCGCCGGCTCGGGGCAGCAGCAAGAACCCGGGAAATCGCCCGGTCTTCCTCCGCCGCCCGCACACTGGCCAGCGGCTGCGGAGCCGGCACAACCGGTGCCGGCACAGCCACCGGAGCCGGCACGAAATCGAAAACCAGAGCCTCGGGGCCAATCGCAGCGCCGCAGCCCAAGACCAACGCCCGGTCGAGCACATTGCCAAGCTCGCGCACATTGCCCGGCCAGCCATGCGCCTGCAGCTGCGCCATGGCAGCCGGCGCCACAATCGCCACCGGCATCTCGCCGCCGCGCGCTGCCACCAGTCGCTCACGCGCGCGCCGCAGCACAATCGCTGCCGCAATCGCCGGCACATCTTCCACACGCTCCGCCAGCGGCAGGGTGCGCAGCGGAAACACTGCCAACCGATAATAAAGGTCGGCACGGAAACGCCCGGCCGCCACTTCGCCGGCCAGGTCGCGGTTGCCGCAGGCCACCAGCCGCACATCCACCGGCACCGCCTTTGTGGCACCCACCGGCATCACTTCACGCTCCTGCAGCGCGCGCAGCAGCTTTGCCTGCAGGGCCAGCGGCAGTTCGGCCACCTCATCCAGAAACAGCGTGCCGCCATCGGCGGCGCGGAACAGCCCGGCGCTGCTGCCCACCGCCCCGGTAAAGGCGCCGCGCTCGTGTCCGAACAAGGTTGCTTCCAACATCGCTTCGGGGAGCGCGGCGCAGTTGACCGCGACCAGGGATGCGTCGCGGCGGGGGGACAGGGCGTGAATCATGCGGGCAAGGCCTTCCTTGCCGGTGCCGGTGGCGCCTTCGATCAGCACCGAAACTTCGGCCGCCGCCACGCGGCCCGCGAGTGCCAGCAGGTTGAGGCTGGCAGGAGCTACCGCCGCCGGCCGGCCTTCGGGCGCCAGAAAGGCCGCAATAAGCGCGGCTGCAAACAGCTCAGCGCCGGGCGCCAGCGCCAGCGCCAGCCCATAGGCGGAAACAGTGGCGGCAGGGGCATCGGCAACTGACAGGTAAATGTGCCGGCGCTGCGGCCGTTCACCCTCCCAGACCAGCGGAACAGCCAGCGGCCAGGCAATGCCGAAACGGCCCAGCGCCGCAGGCAGATCGGCCCAGAAGGGCGGTGCCGGAGTTGCCGGCAATGCCGGCGGTGCGGGCGGTGTGGAAAGGGGCGGCATGCTGCTCATGGCCTGCGCAATGCAATGGCCGTGCCAACTGCCCGCCATGGACGGTGTGCCCCGCCGCGCGCCCTGTCATGTCAGAAAACCGACAGGCAAAACCTGTCAGGAATCCGACGAGTGTCAAGAAATCGACACCAGAAAACTGTTAAATCTCAATATGTTACCAAGTTATTAACAGGTGGGGACCAATTATCCCCAACTGTTGACACTATTTCACCGCCGCCAAGCACCCGGCTTCCGGCGTACAGCACTGCCGCCTGCCCCGGCGCCACCCCAAGAATCGAAGGCGCAAAGGCCAGCTGCTTTTCGGCCTCCTGCCACTGCGCCTTCGCGGGCGCCGCAAGCGACCGCACCTTCGCCTCCAGCGGCCCCTCCCATGGCCCCAGCCGGTTCAGCCCGCCCAGTGCGGCAGCCGCCACGGCAAGCGCTGCGCGCGGCCCCACAACCACCTGCCCGGCAACCGCATCGATTGACAGGACGTAAAGGGGTTCAGCGGTGCCTCCCAGATCGAGCCCTCGCCGCTGCCCAACGGTGAAACGGTGGATCCCCGAATGTCGACCCAGTTCCCGCCCGGCTGCATCCACGATGGCGCCGCCGTCTGCCAGCTCCGGGCGCATGCGCTCCACCACCCGCGCATAATCGCCGCCGCCCACAAAGCAGATGTCCTGGCTGTCGGGCTTGGCGGCGACCGCCAGCCCCAGCCGGTCGGCAAGTGCGCGCACATCGCGCTTCTCCAGCCCACCCAGCGGAAACCGCAGATAGGCCAGCTGCGCCGCCGTGGTGGCCCACAGGAAATAGCTCTGGTCCTTGGCCGGGTCACGGCCCCGGTGCAGCTCCGGGCCATCGGCGCCTTCGATCCGGCGCACATAATGGCCGGTAAGGAGCGCTTCCGCCCCCAGATCACGCGCCAGCTCCAGCAGATCGTGAAACTTGACCGTGCGGTTGCATTCCACGCACGGCACCGGCGTGCGCCCATCGGCATAGCTCTTGGCAAATTGCGCGATCACCGCCTCGCGGAAGCGGGCCTCCATATCGATCACATAATGGGCGATTCCCAGCCGGTCGGCCACGCTCCGCGCATCCCGGATATCGGCGCCGGCGCAACAGGCACCGGGCCGCGAAGGCGTTTCGGCGCCGGCATAAAGCTGGAGGCTGATCCCCACCACCTCCGCCCCGGCCGCCACCGCCAGCGCCGCAACCACCGAGCTGTCCACGCCGCCGGACATGGCCACCACCACCCGGCGCCCGGCAAGCCCCGAAAGGCCTTCGGTGCCGGCAAGGACATCGGGGGAAAGGAAATCGCGCATCAGGCGCTTCGCATCGCCTTCGCGCGCGCTTCGGTCAAGCGCCGGCACCCACAATGCCCAACCGTAATTTACCACATGGCCCGCTTAGCCAGAGGCGCCAGCGGCCGTCACCCATACACGGGACATGTATAAACCAAGGGTCAAAACCATGGCATCTTTGCACACATCACTACAGCACGCCGTGGATGACGGCCTGCCCTCCCCCAACACCAGCCGTTGGGTGATAAGCCGCAAGGCGCAGGTGCTCCGCGCCATCGAGACCGGGCGGCTGAGCCGGGTGGAGGCCTGCAGCCGCTACAGCATCTCCGAGGCCGAGCTGCGCATCTGGGAGCGGGCGGTGGCCTGTGCCGGGGTTCCCGGCCTCAGGGTCACGCGGGTGCAAATCTACCGGCCGGTGTTCGAAGCCGGGCCGGGCGGCACGCCGGCGAAGTGATCCAGCCATGGAAATGCGCCCCATCCGCCCGCACGGCCCCGCCATTGGCGGACGCGATATCCCGTCATCGTGGCTTCCGGCCGCTTTATCCGAGCCGCAGCCCAAACAAGGCGCGGCCCCTCTTTACAATTCTTCAGATTCTGCGTTAACCAGTCTTGTCAGCGATGGTCACCCAGCAAGTCCCCATCGCTCACGGGAG
>JBBQIP010000126.1:0-7580 GCA_038325045.1 Sphingomonadales bacterium | reverse complement strand
GGTTTTGCCGAGCCCGGTGCCACTATGAAGGAACAGCGGGTTGAAATCCGGCGCGCCCGGCCGCGATGCCGCCTGCGCAGCGCTATGCGCCAGCTCATTGGAGGGCCCGGTGATGAAGTTTGCAAAGCTGTAGCGTGGCTCCAGCGGCAGGCTGAGGCCGGCGATTGCCTGTGCTGGTGCCTGTGCTGGCGCCACCACCGCAGGCTGGCGCTGGGCCGGCTTTGCGCGCGGCTGCGGATCGGTATCGACGGTTACCGTTACATGGCGGATGCCGGGGCGCCGCTGCGCCCATTGCTGGCGCAGCCGATCGGCAAAATGGCTGGCCACCCAATCGGCAAGGAAGGCCGAGGGTGCTGACACATGCACTTCGCTGCCATCGCAGCCCAGAAAGGCGAGCGGCGCCAGCCAGGTCTCGAAATTGCGTTCGCCAGCTTCGGTGCGGAGCGCTGAGCGCACCGCTTCCCAGACCGCCTGATCGCCGCTGGAATCGCGACTGGCCATGTTGCCTTCTTCGCCGGCTTCTTCCAGCTCATGGCCAGCAGCGCGAGCGAGCGAGCGGGTAGCGCCGAGCGAGGACTGGGCCATGGCGGAGCCGGATTGGGCGGCCGGGCTTGTGAGGTTGGAGCTTGCGAGCGGTTTTGCAGGCGTGGTTGAAGATGTAACTGCCGAACTTGCCACTTCGCCGCGCCTCCCCGTTCGGGGCTGCGCCCCTTATTGCTCCCCGGCCAAGCCCCGCTCGGAGCCGCCTGAGCGGCCCTGCCGGAAGGCGCCAGACCCGGTTCCCTTGGCCGATCGGCCAAGGGCAAACGCCTCCCACCATGGCCCAGAGCCATGGGCAGAGATGAACAGGCTGGCGACCTTGCCCCGGCCGCCCGGATGCGGGCTTGGGGTTGGTCCTGAGCCCCGAATAAAGCCGCTGGCAGGCATTGCCGCAAGCGCCAGAATTGCATCGGCGACGAATAAACCGGGTTGACAGAAAGATTGGCAGATTTGCGTAGCAGCCCCATCAAGCCGCTGATTTTTCATGACGTGTACATGACAGAGGCATGACAGTGCCCATGCTGCCGGGCTGTAAGGGTTTGATTTACCAAGCGCTCCTGCTCTCCACGAGTCGAACCGATTCGGCTGGGGCTGCGAGGCGGGCTGCACGCCCGAAGCGGTTGGCGCAGCATTGCCGGGGCTGGTCGCTGCCATGACCCCATGGCGCGTCCCGCATTCCGGCCGAATCGAGCCGCGACTCGAAGCCGCCGCTGGCGCCTTGGCCAGCCCCACAGCAAAACGGCGCTGCCGGAATTGTCCGGCGCGCCGCTTGCGAATTGCAAATTGGTAAATGGCGCGGCCTGCCGCGCCCCGGCCTCAGGCCTGGGCGAGAGCCTTCACCTTCTTCGCCATGCGCGAGATCTTGCGCGCCACGGTGTTCTTGTGGAGCACGCCCTTGGAGACACCGCGCATCATTTCCGGCTGGGCAGCAGCAAGCGCCACAGCAGCAGCATCGGCATCGCCAGCCACGATAGTGGCTTCGGCGTTTTTCACGAAGGTGCGGATACGGCTGACGCGAGCCTTGTTGATGCTCGCGCGGTTGGCATTGCGGCGGATGCGCTTTTCAGCCTGGGGCGTATTGGCCATCGAAAGTCCTGCAAACATGAGCGCGCTGCCGGCAAAAGGCCGACGGCGGGAAGCGGTTGGCAATAGCGGCAAGGCCTGCCCCGGTCAAGCGATGCTCCAGCACCGGCATGACCGGCTGCGCGGGTCTGGCCGTTCAACGCTGGCAGTGGCCGCAGAAGAAACTCGACCGGCCGGACTGGACCAGCCGCCGTACCGGTTGGCCACATGCCTTGCAGGGCTCGCCAGCGCGGCCATACACGGCAAAGCCGGTCTGGAAATAGCCGAGCGTGCCATCGGGCGCTGCATGATCGCGCAGGCTGGAGCCGCCGGCGGCAATCGCGGCTTCGAGCACGCGGGGAATGGCTTGCGCCAAGCTTTTGATCCGGACGGCGGAGATTCGCCCGCCTGCCCGCCGGGGATCGATACCGGCTTCGAACAGCGCCTCGCACACATAGATATTGCCCAGCCCCGCCACCAGCTTCTGGTCGAGCAGCAGCGCCTTTACCGGTGCGGCGCGGCCGGCAAAGGCTGCGGCCAGCACCGCCGGGCCGAACGCCGGCCCCAGCGGCTCCGGCCCCAGCCCGGCGATGAGCCGGTGCGCGGCCAGAGCATCATCCGCCACCAGATCGAGCGCCCCGAACCGGCGCGGATCATTAAACGCCACCAGCCGCCCGGCCTCGGTTTCGAACACCACATGGTCGTGCACGAGCGGCGCCACCGGATCGAGCCGCATCCGCCCCGACATGCCGAGGTGGAGGATGAGCGTATCGCCGCGATCGGTGCCGACCAGCCCATATTTGGCCCGCCGCCCGAGGCTGGTGATGCGCGCACCGGTCAACCGCTGCCCAAGGCCATCGGGAAACGGCCAGCGCAGGCCGGCGCGGTTGAGGGTAACACGCGCAAAGCGCTGGCCGAGCCAGGCCGGAGCCAGGCCGCGCATCACGGTTTCCACTTCAGGCAATTCGGGCATAGGCGCGGCTTACACCAGATCGGGGCCAGGCGAACATGGGGAAACCGGCCTGCGGCGCCTGCACCACGGGTTCCGGGAGGGCGGCTGGCGTTATGCCGCGTTTGCGCGCGCCGCCATGCCGGGCTAACAGGCGCGCTCGCCAAAAGGAGTGCGCCCCGGTGAGCGACGAGACTGTGAGTTTCGGCTATGAGCAGATCGACCGCCGGGAGAAAACCCGGCGGGTGGGCGAGGTGTTTGCCTCGGTAGCCGCGCGCTACGACCTGATGAACGACCTGATGTCGGCAGGCGCCCACCGGCTGTGGAAGGATGATTTCGTGCGCGCCGTCCGTCCGCGCGAAGGCGAGGACATTCTCGACATGGCCGGCGGCACCGGTGACATCGCTTTCCGAATGGCGCCTTCGGGCGCCAACATCACGGTCGCCGATATCAACCCCGCCATGCTCGATGTGGGCATCGCCCGCGCCGCCGAGCGCGGGCTGACCGGGCTGGTATGGCGCGAAGCAAACGCCGAAACACTGGATTTCCCCGATCGCTCCTTCGATGCCTATACCATTGCGTTCGGCATCCGGAACGTGACCGACATTCCCGCAGCTCTGGCCGAGGCGCACCGGGTGCTGCGCTTTGGCGGGCGCTTTTTCTGCCTCGAGTTCAGCACCACCCAGTGGCCGGGCTTCGACAAGCTTTATGACCTGTATTCCGAGCATCTGGTGCCGCGCATCGGCGGCATGGTGGCGGGCGACGAGGCGTCCTATCGCTATCTCATCGAATCGATCCGCCGGTTCCCGACCATGCCGGCTTTTGCCGCGATGATCGAGGCGGCCGGCTTCCAGCGGGTAACCGCCCGGCCGATCCTGGGCGGTGCCGTGGCGATCCACAGCGGCTGGAAGCTTTAAGCCGGCGATGGCGGCACCGGTTCATCTGTGGCGGATGCTGGTCTGGGGCCGGCGGCTGGCGCGCCACGGCGCGCTGCGGCCGTTTGAAGGCCCCAAGGTGCCTATGGCGCTGCGAGTGGTGGCGCGGGTAGCGCGGATCGGCACCGGTGCGCCTGAAAAGCCCGATTTTGCCGCCGGCCTGACCGCGGTCGGCCCGGCGGCCATCAAGCTGGGCCAGGCGCTTGCTACAAGGCCCGATCTGATTGGCGTCGAGATAGCCAGCGACCTGATGCGGCTGCAGGACCAGGTACCGCCGCTGCCCTTTGCCGCCATCGAGCCCGGGCTCGATTCAGCGCTCGGCGGCCCGTGGCGGGAGAAGTTTGCCCATATCGACCCCGAGCCGGTGGGGGCTGCCTCGATGGCGCAGGTACACCGGGGGCTCACGCTTGAGGGCCGGTCGGTGGCAATCAAGCTGCTGCGCCCGGGCATCGAGGCCGAGCTGGCCCGCTCGATTGCCACCTATGAATGGGCGGCCGGGCATCTGGAGCGGCTGGGCGGCGAATTTGCCCGGCTGCGGCCACGCGCGGTCATCGCCACCTTCAAGGGCTGGACCGAGACCGAAATCGACCTGCGCCGCGAAGCCTCCTCGGCCTCGGAGCTTGCCGAAACGCTGCTCGGCACGCCCGATTTCATCGTGCCGGGCATCGACTGGACGCTGAGCAGCCGGCGGGTACTGGTGATCGACTGGATCGACGGCATAAAGCTTTCCGACCACAAGCGGCTGGCCGAGCTGGATTTCGACCGGCGGCGGCTGGCGATGGTGCTGGTCGAGGGCTTTCTGTCGCAATCCATCGGCCAGGGGTTCTTCCATGCCGATCTTCACCAGGGCAATCTGTTCGTGGTGCCGCCGGTAGATGGGCACGGCGCGCGGCTGGCGGTCATCGATTTCGGCATCATGGGGCGGATGAACCGGCGCGCGCGCATGTATCTCGCCGAAATCCTGTTCGGGCTTATTACCGGCAACTACAAGCGGGTGGCCGAAATCCATTTCGAGGCCGGCTATGTGCCCGCGCACCATAATATCGGCGCTTTTGCCACCGCGCTGCGGGCGGTGGGCGAGCCGATCAGGGGGCGGCGCGCACAGGATATCGCGATTACCGATCTGCTGGAGGGGCTGTTCGCCATCACCCGCAGCTTCGACATGCCGGTGCAGCCGCATTTGCTGCTGCTGCAAAAGACCATGGTGATGGTGGAGGGCGTGGCGCTCACCATCGACCCGAGCGTGAACATGTGGGAGCTGGCCGAGCCCTATGTGCGGCAATGGGTGAAGGAGGAACTCGGCCCGGATGCGATCATCGCCGACCGGATTGCCGAAACCGCCCATGCCCTTGCCCAGCTGCCACGGCTGTTCCGCCAATGGGTGGACGAACGGCCGATGCCCGGCGCCGCACCGCCGGGACCGGCGCTGCCGCCGATACCGGTGGCGACCGGCTGGTCCACGCCGTGGCTGGTGCTGGCGGCGCTGGCCGGCGCGGCAGGGGTCAAACTGCTCGGCTGAGCGTCAGGCGCCAATCCAAAGATACAGGCCGATGCCGCCGCCGACGAGCAGCAACAGGCCGAACCAGGGTGCGAGGCCGGAATAGCCCGGCACGCTTTTGGAAACCACGGCTGGCCCACCTGCCGCGAGCGGCGCTGCCGGCGCTGGCTGGGGCATTACGGCTGCGACGGGCGCAGGCGCAGGCGGCACGGGTGCAGGGGGTGGGGCCATGACCGGCGCATCCATCAGCGGCAGCACGGGTGACGGTTCGGGGGCGGGCGCCGGAGCGGGCGCCGCAACGGGCGGCACGGCTGCGACGGCCTTGGCGGCTGCGGGCTTGGCGGCTGCCGGCTTGCGGAACAGTTCCAGCTTTCCGAAATGATCGGCGAGCAGGTAATAGACGGTTACTCGGTTGCGGAAGCTGGTGTCGCTCATCCGTTTCCCGACAGCGGCAATGGCGGCGTCGAGCACCGCATCGCTGTCGGTCAAGGCCAGCTTCTTGCGGCAGAAACCGTCGCGGACCCGGCCGGTTTCCTTGGGGTCCCCGAAGGAGACCAGCGAGGCGTCGCGGCTGCGCAGCGCGATGCCGCAGTGGCGCACGATGCCGGCGATGACATCACCGTCTGCGCCCGGCGCATATTTGCGAACGTCGAGTGCCCAATCTTCGGCCATGGCTGTTTCCTTCTGCTCATCCCGGCCGCGCACATGGCGCGCGCGCCCCCTCACTTCCGGAAACCTAGGGCCAGCCGCCCATCCGCTCAATGTTTTTGTTGTGACAATCCGCCGCGCGGCAGGTGCGGCGGCGCTGGCCAAGCCGCGCACCGGGGCGCTATGGGGACAGTTGTGAACGGTCGCACCATCCTCCTCATCGTCGGCGGCGGCATTGCCGCTTTCAAGGCGCTCGAACTGGTACGCCTGCTGCGCGCGGCCGGTGCGCGGGTGCTGCCGGTGCTCACCGCGGGCGGCGCGCACTTCATTACCCCGCTAAGCCTTGGCGCATTGGCGGAGAAAAAGGTGCGGACATCCCTTTGGGACCTGGAGGACGAGGCAAGCATGGGCCATATCGCGCTCAGCCGAGCTGCCGACCTGATCCTGGTCTGCCCGGCGACTGCCGATCTGATGGCCCGCGCCGCTGCTGGCATTGCCGATGATCTGGCCACCACGCTGCTGCTCGCCACCGATACACCGGTGATGATGGCGCCGGCGATGAACGTGCGGATGTGGGAACACGCCGCCACAAGGGCCAATGTGGATATTCTGCGGGCGCGCGGCATCACCATCATAGAGCCCGATGTGGGCGCCATGGCCTGCGGCGAGACCGGGCCGGGCCGGCTGCCCGAGCCGGCGGCGCTGCTGGCCGCAGTAGCTGCAGCGGTTGGCGATGGTGCAGCCCGGCCGCTGGCGGGCAAGCACATTATCGTTACCGCCGGACCCACGCATGAGCCTATCGACCCGGTGCGCTTCCTCGGCAACCGCTCATCGGGCAAGCAGGGCTTTGCGATTGCGGCGGCCGCCGCAGCCGCCGGCGCGCGGGTGAGCCTGGTGGCCGGACCGGTAACGCTGCCAACGCCCGGTGGTGTGACCCGCATCGATGTAACGAGCGCGCGCGACATGGCGGCAGCGGTGGAGGCCGCCTTGCCCGCCGACGCTGCGATATTGGTGGCAGCGGTGGCAGACTGGCGGGTGGAAGCAGCGCCCGCCAAGCTGAAGAAAGCCCCCGGTGCGCCGCCGCCGGCACTGCAGCTGGTCGAGAACCCCGACATATTGGCGGGCTTGGCCCGGCATGCCGCGCGGCCGAAGCTGCTGGTGGGCTTTGCCGCTGAAACCGGCGCGCTGGTTGCCACGGCCGAAGCCAAGCGGGCGCGCAAGGGCTGCGACTGGTTGCTGGCCAATGATGTGAGCGAAGGCGTTTTTGGTGAAGACCGCACGCATGTGCACCTGATCGGCGCCGGCGATACCGAGGATTGGGGGCCGATGACCAAACACGAGGTGGCCGCCCGGCTGGTGGGAAGGATCGCCGATGCCCTTTGATGCACCCATCGAGGTGATGCAGCTGCCGCACGGCGAAGGCCTGCCGCTGCCCGCCTATGCCACAGAGGGCGCCGCCGGAATGGACGTGGTGGCGGCCGTGGATGCCCCGCTGGTGCTGGCGCCGGGGGCGCGGGCGGCGGTGCCGACCGGCCTTGCCATGGCGATTGCGCCGGGCTTTGAGGTGCAGGTGCGGCCGCGCTCGGGCCTCGCCCTCAACCATGGCCTTACCGTGGCCAATGCGCCCGGCACCATCGATTGCGATTACCGGGGCGAGGTGAAGGTGCTGCTCGTCAACCTGGGGGACGCGCCCTTCACCATCGAGCGCGGCATGCGGATTGCGCAGCTGGTGGTGGCGCCGGTTACCCGCGCAGCGCTGGTAGTGGTGGAGCAGCTGGACAGCACCGCGCGCGGCGAAGGCGGCTTCGGCTCCACCGGCCACTGATGCCCGGCGCGACAATGGACTTTTCCGACGAAGAGCTCGATCGCTACGCCCGGCACATCGTGCTGCACGAAGTCGGCGGGCGTGGCCAGGCGCTGCTGAAGGCGGCCAATGTCGCCGTTATCG
>JBBQIP010000125.1:0-7656 GCA_038325045.1 Sphingomonadales bacterium | reverse complement strand
GGCACCGGGCTCGGCAAAACCCATCTGATGCACGCTATCGGCCAGGCCTGGCTGGCGGAGGCCCCGCAGGCGCTGGTCGCCTATATGTCGGCCGAAAAGTTCATGGTCGAGTTTCTGGCCGCCATGCGCTCGCGCGATGTGATCAGCTTCAAGCAGCGGCTGCGCTCGGTCGATCTGCTGATGATCGACGATGTCCAGTTCATCGCCGGCAAGGAATCGACTCAGGAGGAGTTCTTCCACACGATGAACGAGATCATCGGCGCCGGAAAACGCCTGGTGCTGAGTGCGGACCGCAGCCCGCAGAACCTCGAAGGCATTCAGGAGCGAATCCTCAGCCGCATGGCCTGGGGGCTTGTCGCCGATATCGCGCCTGCCGATTATCCGCTGCGCCTGGCGATTCTGGAGGAGAAGGTGAAGTCGCTTCCGCGCGCGGTCGAGGTGCCCGCTGCAGTCACCGAGTTTCTGGCCCGCAAGATCACCGCCAATGTCCGCGAGCTGGAAGGCGCCCTCAACCGGGTGGTCGCCTATGCCGGCATGCTCGGTGTGCCGGTGACCGAGGACTTCGCCCGCACCACGCTTGCCGACCTTCTGAAATCCCACGAGCGCAAGCTGACCATCGACGATATCCAGCGCAAGGTGGCCGAGCATTACCGGCTGAAGATGACCGACCTGCTCTCGGCGCGCCGCTCGCGCGAGGTGGCACGGCCGCGGCAGGTGGCAATGTACCTCGCCAAGAAGCTGACCCCGCGCTCGCTCCCCGAAATCGGCCGGCGCTTCGGCGGCCGCGATCACACCACGGTGATGCATGCCGTGAAGCGGATCGAATCGCTCCGGCAGACCGACCGCGAAATCGATGCGGACGTGAACCTGCTCACCCGCCAGCTGGACGGCTGATATCAGCACTCGGTGGTCCTGATTAATCGCGAGGGTGGCGCCTCCGGCGGCCGGGGCCGCAGGCCCCGGACCCCAAAGTCGAGACCCCGATCTTCCGAAAGCCGACAGGCCCTTGGCCGAGTTGTCGAAGACTCCACGAACGGGGTCTGGGGCCTGCGGCCCCAGCCGCCGGAGGCATCGCTGCCAGCTGATGCGTGTAAGCACCCGCAGGCGGCGCTCCGGCCTTTCCTTCGCCATGGTCCGCGCCTAACGCCTGCGGGTGGTCGAGCCTGTCCCTTCCCCCGGCCTGAGCGGCCGCCCGGTCAGCGGCACGGCGGTGCTATGGATGATCCTCGGTTCGGTGTCGTTTGCGACCATGTGGGTGTTCATCCGCTTTGCCTCGGCCGATGTGCACTCCTTCGAGATCGTGTTCTTCCGCAACATCTTCGGCGCGCTGGCGCTGCTGCCGCTGCTTTTGAAGGCGCCGGGGCTGCTCCGCACCGAGCGGATGGGCGTGCACCTGCGCCGCGGCATTACCGGCTTCATCGCCACCATCGCCACCTTTTACGCGGTCGCCAACGCCCCGCTCGCGACCGCGCTCAGCATCAACTACACAGCGCCGCTGTTCACCACCTTGGGCGCGGTGCTGTTTCTGGGGGAACGGATAAGGGCGCGGCGGGTGGCGGCACTGGGGGCCGGCTTTCTGGGCATGCTGCTCGTGCTGCGGCCGGGTGTGGCGCCGCTATCTCCGGGCATAGTGGCGGCGATTATCTCGGCGCTGTTCACGGCGGCCTCGCTGGTCACGGTGCGCAGCCTGGTCAGCTCGGAAGACAGCCGCACGGTGGTGATGTGGAGCTTTCTCCTCATCACACCGCCCAGCCTGGTGCTGGCTATCCCGGTCTGGACCTGGCCCGATGCCGGCATCTGGCCCTATCTGGTCGGGATCGGGCTGGCGGCTGCGGCCGGCCAGCTTTCGCTCAGCCGCGCCTTCAAGCTGGCGGAAGCCTCGGCTGTGCTGCCCTATGATTTCGTGCGCTTCGGGCTGATCAGCTTGGCCGGCATCTTCCTGTTCGGGGAGCGGGTGGATGCCTTGACGCTGTCCGGCGGCGCCATCATCCTCGGCTCGTCCATCTATATCGCGGTGCGCGAGGCGCAGGTGGCCCGGCAGGAACGCAGCGCCCGTTCGGCGACAGGAGATTATCGATGAAGCTTGCAGGAACCGCAGCGGTGGTGACCGGCGCCGCCTCCGGGCTGGGCGAGGCCACGGCGCGTGCACTGGCGGCAGCCGGCGCCCATGTGGCGGTTTTCGATCGCGACGAGGCAAAGGGCGCCGCCGTTGCTGCCGACATCGGCGGCGTGTTCTGCGCGGTGGATGTGACCAGCGATGCCTCGGTCGATGCCGGCTTTGCCAAGGCCCGCGCCGCTTACGGGCAGGAGCGGGTGCTCATCAACTGCGCAGGCACCGGCAACGCCATCAAGACCGCCAGCCGGGCGAAGGAAACCGGCGAGATACGGCACTTCCCGCTCGATGCCTTTGCCCTCATCATCCAGATCAACCTCATCGGCACGTTTCGCTGCCTCGCGAAATCGGCCGCCGGCATGCTCACGCTGGAGCCGCTGGAAGACGGGGAGCGCGGCGCCATCATCAACACCGCCAGCGTGGCGGCCGAAGACGGGCAGATTGGCCAGGCAGCCTATTCCGCCTCCAAGGGCGGGGTGGTGGGGATGACCCTGCCTATCGCCCGCGACCTGATGGGGGAGGGGATCAGGGTGAACACCATCCTTCCCGGCATCTTCGATACGCCGCTCATGCGCGGGATGCCGGATCCGCTGCGCGATGCGCTGGCGGCTTCGGTGCCGTTTCCCAAGCGGCTCGGCATTCCATCGGAATTTGCAGCGCTTGCGCTCGAAATGTGCCGGAACCGCTATATGAACGGCACCCATGTGCGGCTGGACGGCGCAATCCGCATGCCGCCTCGCTGAGCGGCGTTGAACAGCTTGTTGAACAGGGTTGTTACCGAGGGCTTGACCGGCTGCTGCCTTGCGCGCCAGATTGCGCTTCCAACCATGGGGAGGGCCGAAAGATGGCGCACACGTTCGAAATCTACAAAGACAAGGCCGGCGAGTTCCGGGTCCGCTTCAAGTATAACAGCGAGGTCATGTTCTCGACCCAGGGCTATGCCTCCAAGGCATCGGCCGTAAACGCCATCGATTCGATCAAGAAGAACGGCCCGGGTGCCGCCACCGAAGATAACAGCGCTGGCTGACAGCGCTGGCTGACGAGGACGGCGCCGGCGGATCATCCGGCGTCGATCTCCCGCGCCAGTGCGAAATCACGCGCGCTCAGGCCGCCCGCATCATGGGTGGTCAGGCGGATCTGTACCTTGTTGTAGACGTTCGACCATTCCGGATGGTGGTCGGCGCGCTCGGCAAGCAGGGCAACGCGCGCCATGAACGCAAAGGCGGCCACGAAATCGGCGAATTTATAGGCGCGCTCGATGCCGTCATCCTTGCGGGCCCAGCCCGGCAGCTTTGCCAGTTCCGCCGCAATCGCCGCCTCGTCCAGTTTCTGAATGCCCATGGCTGCTTCCCTCTCGCGCTGGCTGGGGCGGCTGGCTATGAAGGCCCATGGCGCTCGCCCCCTCCATCGATGCCATCGAGGCCTATGCGCGGCAAGCCATGGACCGGTTGCCGGCGGTATTCCGCCAGCATCTGGGCGGGGTGGTGCTGCGGATCGACGAATTTCCCGATGCGGAAACCCTGCAGGCCATGGGCTGCGAAAGCGAGTGGGAGCTGCTCGGCCTCTATAGCGGCCGCCATGTCGGCATGAAGGGCGATGTACCCTCTGGCGCGCTGCCCGACATGATCTTCCTCTACCGCCAGCCGCTGCTCGCCGAATGGTGCGCCGGCGATGACAGCCTGGAAGACCTTGTCACCCATGTGCTGGTGCACGAAGTGGGCCACCACTTCGGGCTGTCGGACGATGACATGCATGCGATCGAAGCCGCCGCCCGCTAACACCGCCCGCTAACACCGCCCGCTAACAAGGGCGGTTGCCGTTCAAAGCAATGGCGCATTTCTGCTGGTTCATCGGGAGTAAAGTCTGTCTGTGTATAATGATTTCCAATGCAGATCGGCAATCAAGCCGGGCCGCAATGAAAGGAATTATCCATGGGTGAATTTACCGATAAAGCCAAGGGAACTGGAAACATTGTAGCTGGCAAGGCCAAGGAGTCTTTCGGCAAGGCAACCGACAATGTTTCACTTATTATTGAAGGCGAAGCTCAGCAGCGCAAGGGCGATATCCAAAAGGCAGTTGGCACCGTCAAGGGTGCAGCGGGCGACAAGGTCTGACCGACCGCAACGATCCGCATGAAAATTCGGGCGTCTGACAGGCCCGCGCTCTCCTTGAGCGCGGGCCGCTCGTTATCCGATGATCACGCGCCCGGTTATCTCGAAGCAGGGGACTGCCTTGTGCGGGATGCGGCAGCGCAACGCGCCGCCCTCAGGAAGCCGCAAACCTCTTCCCGCTGCCCCTAGAAGCCAAGCTCCGCCATCGCCACGGCCCGGTTTTCACGCGCGCTGGTTTCGGCGGCCAGCCCCATCGCCACGGCGCGCAACCCGTCTTCGGCGGTTACCAGCACGCGCTGCTCGCCGCGCACGGCGGCTGCAAAGGCCTGGTGCTGGTGGAAGGTGGCGCCGTGATGATCGCCCGCCGCGAGCGCTGCGGCGTCGGTTTCCACCATCCGGCGCGTCACCCGCTTGGGATTCCTGAAGCCCACGCGCGGGGAGCGCACAAGTTCGCCTGCCGGAATCAGCACATCCAGCCGGGCCTCGGTGCCGGTGGCGCTGATTTCCTCCTGTTGCTCGGCACCATCGGCAAACATGCACAGGTCGAGCATTGCGCGGCCGCCGCCTTCGAATTCCACGATGGTGAAGCTGTTGTCGATGATGTCGGGGGTGCGGCCGTCGTAGCGCTCATCGAGGTGGTTCACGTCCATGCCGCCCGAGCAGAATATGCGCACCGGCTCGGCGCCGAGGATGAGGCGCATCAGATCGAAAAAGTGGCAACATTTCTCGACCATGGTGCCGCCGCTGTTCGCGGCAAACCGGTTCCAGTCCCCCACCTTCACCAGGAACGGAAACCGGTGCTCGCGGATGGAGAGCATCTGCACCCGCCCCACGGCACCGGCGTTCAGCTCCGCCACAAACGCCGCTACCGGCGGCATGAAGCGATATTCCATGCCGGTCCAGAACACCGGCGCATAGCTGCGCGCGGCCGCTGCCATGGCACGGGCATCGGCTATCGTGGTCGCCAGCGGCTTTTCGCACAATATGTGCAGGCCCGCCGCCATCAACGGTTTCAGCACATCGACATGGGTGAAGTTGGGGCTGGCCACCACCACCGCATCGCACAGGCCCGAAGCTGCAAGCGCTGCAGCATCGGCAAAGCGGGCCACTGGCGCACCTGCACCTGCCTCTGCCGCATCGAGCGAGCTTTCCACCGGATCGGCGAGGGCGGTGATGCTGGCGCCGGGCTGCAACCGGATATTGGCGATATGCTCGCGCGCCATCATGCCGGCCCCCACAATGCCCCATCGAACAGGATCGGTGCTTTTTATGGGGGCAAACTCCGGGCATGGATCAGGCATGGATGAAATAATGCTTTCGCCCGAACTGCGGCCTCTCGGCAAGTCCGGACTCATGGTCTCCCCGCTCGCATGGGGGATGTGGCGCTTTGCCGGCAACGATGTGAAGGCCGCCCGCACGCTGGTGGAAGCGGCGCTGGCGGCGGGAATCACCTTCCTCGATACTGCCGATATCTACGGGCCGGACAATGACGAGCCTTTCGGCGCCGCCGAAGCCCTGCTGGGCCGGGTGCTGAAGGAAGCGCCGGTGTTGCGGGACCGCATGGTGCTGGCCTCCAAGGGCGGCATACGCATGGGCGTGCCCTATGACAGTTCGCCCGGCTATCTGCGCGCGGCTATCGAGGCCTCGCTCAGCCGGCTGGGGGTGGAGCGGATCGACCTGTGGCAGATCCACCGCCCCGATATGCTCGCCGCCCCGGCCGAAACTGCCGCCACGCTCGATGCGCTGATTGCGGAGGGCAAGCTCGGCGCAGTCGGCGTGTCCAACCACACCACCGCCCAGACCCGGGCGCTGGCAGCGCACATGAAAAACCCGCTGGCCAGCACCCAGCCGGAGTTCTCACCGCTCGCCCTGGCGCCGCTCTCCGACGGCACGCTCGATCTGGCGCTGGAGGCCGATATGGCCGTGATGGCATGGTCCCCGCTCGGGCAGGGCCGGCTCGGCAGCGGCGATCCGCGCCCTGGGCGCATGCAGGCCGCCGATATCCGCACCGAGCAGGTGAAGGCCGCGCTCGCCGTGCAGGGGGAGGCCTATGGGGCAAGCCTGCAGGCGGCTGCCTATGCCTGGATCATGGCGCATCCGGCGCGGCCTATCCCCATCATTGGCAGCCAGAACCCCGCCCGCATCGCCGAAGCCGCCCAGGCCTATAAAGTGCGCTGGACCCGGGCGGCATGGTACGGTGTGCTCATCGCCTCGATGGGGGAAAATCTGCCGTGAAGAGCGAAATCAGCTGGTTCTCCGCGCTGTGTGACGATGATTACGAGTTTCTGGGCCAGCCGGACCCCGCGCTGCGCTCCAGCTTTGAACATTGCCGCAACATCGTGCTGGCAGCCGAAAAGGGCGGGTTCGACAATATCCTGCTGCCCTCAGGCTATGCGCTGGGCATCGATACCACCATCTTTGCCGCCGCCATCGCCGCGC
This sequence comes from Sphingomonadales bacterium, assembly GCA_038325045.1. Lineage (GTDB taxonomy): Bacteria > Pseudomonadota > Alphaproteobacteria > Sphingomonadales > Sphingomonadaceae > Sandarakinorhabdus. Next base: position 993 of record JBBQIP010000125.1, on the reverse strand, counting down.
TCACCCGCCGCATCCGGCTGCTGATGGCGGTGCGGGTGGGGGAAACCTGGCCGCCGCAGCTGGCCCGGCAGATCGCCACGCTCGACCGGCTGCTGGGGCTGGGGGAGGGCGGCCAACCGCGCCTCACCGTCAACATCATCTCGTCCGACATGCCGGGCGAAACCATGGCATCGGCACCTCGCTACACCCGCACCGTTGAAGTGATGCAGATATTGAAAACGCTGCTGAACGGCGAGCCGCTCGACCATCAGGGCGAGCATTACCAGCTGAAGCTCGACCCGCCGGCGGTGAAGACCCTCACCGACCGCTGCCCGCCGCTCTATTTCGGTGGCCTGTCGCCCGATGCGCGCGAAGCAGCGGCAAAAGCGGCGGACGTGTATCTTATGTGGCCCGATACCATGCCGGCGGTGCAGGCGATTATCGACGATATGCGCGCCCGCGCCGCCGCGCACGGCCGCACGCTGCGCTATGGCTACCGGGTGCATGTGGTGGTGCGCGAGACCGAGGCCGCCGCCCGCGCCGCTGCCGACCGGCTGCTGAGCAGGCTCGATGCCGCAACCGGCGATGCCATCCGCGCCAAGTCGCTCGATGCGAAATCCGAAGGTGTGCGCCGCCAGGCGGAGCTGCGCGAAAACACGACCGACGGCTATGTGGAGGATAATCTCTGGACCGGGATCGGCCGCGCCCGATCAGGCTGCGGGGCCGCCATTGTGGGAGACCCCGACCAGGTGCTGGCCAAGATCCGGTCCTATCAGGCGATCGGGCTGGAGGCGTTCATCCTCTCCGGCTATCCGCATGCAGCGGAGGCGGACCTGTTCGCGCGGCATGTGCTGCCGCGGCTTGCGCATGGGCCGCTGGTTGTTGGGGGCTGACGAAGACAAGGGCGCCGCAAAACCCCCCATGACGTTTTACGAGTTAGGCTGACGAAACGCCACCCCCGCCCCCCGCCCGACATTCGCCAGTCGGCGCCCGGCCCCCCCCCCCGCGGCGCAG
>JBBQIP010000124.1:0-7688 GCA_038325045.1 Sphingomonadales bacterium | reverse complement strand
CCTTACCTGCAGGCTTACGGCGCGCAAAACCTCCACCCGCGCTTCCCCCTGGCCGAAGCCGAGGGTTACATTTTGCGCATCAATCACGATATTGGCTGTCATTATGGTTCCCGAAGAGGCTGATTAATGCGCGACTCGAATTCAGAATATGGCATCATGCGACTGTTTTACCAGTTCATCGGTGGATTGGCGCTTTTGATGCTGCCTGTTGCCGCAGGCGCGGCGACCCCTGTGCGCACGATTCTGGCCTATGGCGACAGCTTGACCGCCGGCTATCAGCTGCGGCCAGGCCAGGGCTTTGCCCCGCAGCTGGAAGCAGCTTTGCGCGCCAAGGGCCGCAATGTGAAGGTGGTGATGGGCGGTGTTTCAGGGGACACCACAGCGCAAGGTCGGGCGCGGATGAGCTGGACGATGGCCGCCATGAAGACGAAGCCCGATCTGGTGGTGCTGGAGCTTGGCGCCAACGACATGCTGCGCGGCCAGCCGCCGGCCACCGCCAAATCAAACCTCGATGCGATGATCGCCGAATTCAAGCAGCGCGGCGCCCGGGTGATATTGGCCGGAATGCAGGCCCAGCCCAATCTGGGTGCTGCTTATGTGCGCGATTTCAATGCCATTTATCCAAGCCTCGCCAAGACGCACGGCGTGGCGCTTTTCCCCTTCTTCATGGACGGGGTGGCGGCGGTGAAGGGGATGCAGCTTTCGGACGGGCTGCACCCCACGCCTGCCGGGGTGAAAGTGATCGTGCAAAAGATGCTGCCGCTGGTCGAGCGCGAGCTCGACAGGCTGGGCTGACATGCTGCGGCTGTTCGCAGCCATCGAATTGCCGCCATGGGTAAGGGATGCGCTGCTGGCGGCACAGGGCGGGGTGGCCGGCGCCCGCTGGCAGCGCGACGAGCAGCTGCACCTGACACTGCGCTTCATCGGCGAGGTGGACCGGCACCAGGCGCGCGATGTGGCGGCAGCGCTGGCGCGGGTGAATGTGCAGCCGTTCAGCCTGTCGCTGGGGCAGGCCGGGGCTTTTGAGCGGCGCGGGCGCACCGACACCTTATGGGTGGGGGTGAGCCCGCAGGCGGAGGTGACAGCACTTGCACGGCGGGTGGATGCGGCGCTGGTGCGCGCCGGCTTTGCGGCCGAGACCCGCGCCTTTGTGCCGCATATCACGGTGGCGCGCTTTGGCCGCGACGCCGGTTCGCTCGGCGGCTTTCCGGCGCAGCCGCTGCCGGCAATGCCCTGGCCGGTGGCCGGTTTCGCGCTGCTTGAAAGCCGGCTCGGACAGGATGGGTCCAGTTACGAGATTATCGAACGCTATCCCGTTCGCGCCAGCTATCCTTAACAAAAAGCAAGCAATTGTCTGCCTTGCATTGGCTGATTTGCGCCTGCCTGCGGCACCGGGTGATAGCGGGCCGTGGCCGCGCGGCATCTGCACTCGCGCCCGCTCGGGAGTGATTTTTCATGCAGCGTTCAATCCTGCCTTTGGTGGCGCTTGGTGCGGTCATCGTCTCCAGCCCGGCGCTGGCAATGGTCGATTTCACCATCAGCCTCGAATCCGAAGTGGCCGGGGCACAGAACTCGTCATCGGGGTTTTTCTCGGTCGGGGTGGAGGATTTCAATTCTCGCACGCCAGGTTTGAACCAGAGCTTCAACACGGATTTCGGCGGCAGCATATTCCGCGGGCGATATACCGGCGTGCAGGTACTTCCGGCTGATCAATATGGTGGCGCTGGCGGTGGTGGGGCCTATCCGGTCACCTTCAGCGAAGCCGGCTACAGCCTCGATCTGTCCTCGACCCAGCCGGGCGGGGTCACCTATTTCGGTTTCTGGCTGCCCGCGCTCGATGGTGGCAACCAGGTGACCTTCTTCAGCGGTGGCCAGCAGCTGTTCACCTTCAGCGCCGCCGATGCCGGCGCCTTTATCGGCGGGCTGCCCGATTCCAGCACCTATCTCTGCAATCCCAATGGGACATTTGCCGGCCAGAATTGCGGTGAACCCTACGCCTTTCTGAACTTTTATGCCCGGGGCAATGCGCGCTTCGACAGGGTTGTATTTGCGCAGGTTCCCGCCGGTGGCGGCTATGAAAGCGACAACCACACCGTTGGTCGCTGGTCCCGCATCAGCGGCACGGTGATTGCCGGCGCGGGCGTTGTTCCCGAGCCGGAAAGCTGGGCACTGCTGATTGCCGGCTTCGGCATGGTGGGCGCTGCGGCGCGGCGCCGCCGAAGCCAAAGCGGCCGGGGCAGCGTTCCGGCCTGAACCAATCCGCCCGGCCAGCTGAAACCGGCCGGGCGGTTTTGACCTCAGGCGGCGTCTGCCCGGTAGCTCAGCACCGGCTTTCTGGCGGCTGCCGTTTCATCCAGCCGGCGGCGCGGGGCGAGGTGGGGGCTGGAGCGGAAATCGGCCGGGGTTTCCAGCATCCGCTCCGCCACCGAGCGCATGGCGCCGATGAGTTGATCGAGGCTGGCCTTGCTCTCGGTCTCGGTCGGTTCCACCAGCATGGCGCCGTGCACCACCAGCGGGAAGTACATGGTCATCGGGTGAAAGCCTTCATCGATCAACGCCTTGGCGAGATCCAACGTGGTGAGGCCGGTGCCCTCCAGAAAATCGTCGGAGAACAGCGCCTCGTGCATGCACGGGCCGGTTTCCGAGAACGGTGCGGTGTAAACGTCTTTCAGGCTGGAGAGGATGTAGTTGGCATTGAGCACTGCATCCTCGGCCACCTGCCGCAGGCCATCGGCGCCGTGGCTCATCATATAGGCGAGCGCGCGGACGAACATGCCCATCTGGCCGTGGAAGGCCACCATGCGGCCGAAGCTGAGGTTGTGATCGGTGCTCTCCCGCGCCTGCATCTCCTCCACCAGCTCGAAACCGTCGCGCGTGCGGCGCACGAACGGCAGCGGCGCGAACGGCGCCAAGGCATCGGAGAACACCACCGGCCCGCTGCCCGGGCCGCCGCCACCGTGCGGCGTGCTGAAGGTCTTGTGCAGGTTGATGTGCATGGCATCGATGCCGAGATCGCCGGGGCGGACCCGGCCGACGATGGCGTTGAAATTGGCGCCGTCGCAATAAACAAAGCCGCCAGCCGCGTGCACGGCGGCGCAGATTTCCACCATGTCCGGCTCGAAAAGGCCGCAGGTGTTGGGGTTGGTGATCATCACCGCCGCCACATCCGGCCCCAGCCTTGCCTTCAGCGCATCGAGATCGACCCGGCCGCGGGCGTTGGCGGGGATATTCTCCACGCCGTAGCCGCAAAAGGCTGCGGTGGCGGGGTTGGTGCCGTGCGCGCTTTCGGGCACCAGCACCACCTGCCGTGCATCGCCGCGCGCCTCAAGTGCGGCGCGGATGGCGAGCATGCCGCACAGTTCGCCGTGGGCGCCGGCCTTGGGGCTCATGGCGACGGCGGGCATGCCGGTGAGGGTCATCAGCCAATGCGCCAGCCTGTCGATGAGCTGGAGCGCGCCCTGCACGCTGGATTGCGGCTGCATGGGGTGGATATCGGCAAAGCCAGGGAGCCGCGCCATCTTTTCATTGAGCCGCGGGTTGTGCTTCATGGTGCACGAGCCGAGCGGGAAGATGCCGAGATCGATGGCATAATTCTGCCTGCTGAGGCGGGTGTAGTGGCGCACCGTCTCGGGCTCCGAAAGGCCGGGGATATCCATGGGCGCGGTGCGGGCGAGCGTGCCCAGCCGGCTGACCAGCGGCGGCACCGGCGGCAGATCGACACCCGAACGGTCAGTGGCGCCGCGTTCGAACCGCAGCGGCTCTTCGAGCATCAGCGCGCGGTTGCCGGTCCAGGTTACACCGCCGGGCAGTTCCTTTGCGGCCTCGCCGGAGAGCCGGGTAACGCGTCCTGTGGAATTCATGCTCATGCCAGCACCTCGTCGAGCGCATCTTCAAATGCGTTGAAATCTTCGTCGGTTGCGGTTTCGGTCACCGCCACCACCATGGCGTTGTGCAGCCCCGGCTCGCTCGGGTAGAGCCGGCCCAGCGACACACCGCCCAGCACGCCCTTGTCAGCCAGTTTGCGGATGACCGGGCGGGCCTCCTGCGGCAGCTTCAGGGTGAATTCGTTGAAGAAGGTGGAGGTGAGCAACTCGACACCCGGAATGCGGGCCAGCCGGTCTGCCAGCTGCACGGCGCGGGCGTGGTTGAGCGCCGCCAGATGGCGCAGGCCCTGCTCGCCCAGCAGGGTCATGTGCACGCTGAACGCCAGCGCGCAAAGGCCTGAATTGGTGCAGATGTTGCTGGTGGCTTTCTCCCGGCGGATATGCTGTTCGCGGGTGGAAAGCGTGAGCACGAAGCCGCGCTTGCCATCCGCATCCACCGTCTCTCCGCACAGCCGGCCCGGCATCTGGCGGACGTGCTTCTCGCGGCAGGCGAACAGGCCGAGATACGGCCCGCCGAAGTTGAGGCCGTTGCCGATCGACTGGCCTTCACCGACCACGATATCGGCACCCATCTCACCCGGCGAGCGCACCGCGCCCAAGGACACCACTTCAGTGACCACCACGATGAGCAGTGCACCGCTCGCGTGGCAGGCATCGGCCAATGGCGCCAGATCGGCGACATGGCCGAAGATGTTGGGGTTCTGCACCACCACGCAGCTGGTGCTATCGGAAATCGCCTCGATCAGGCTGGCGAGATCATCGCCGGGGGAATCCTGGGTGAGCACGGGGGTGTGGGTAACCACTTCATCATCGGTGAAGCGGGTGAGCGTGTTCAGCACCCCGACATAATGCGGGTGGACACCGGCGGAGACGAGCGCCTGCTTCCGCCTTGTGACGCGGCGCGCCATGAACACCGCCTCGGTCATCGCCGTGGAGCCATCGTACATCGAGGCATTGGCCACTTCCATGCCGGTGAGACGGGCGACCTGCGACTGGAACTCGAACAATACCTGCAGCGTGCCCTGCGCGATTTCGGGCTGATAGGGGGTATAGGCGGTGAGGAATTCGCCGCGCTGGATGATGTGATCCACGCTTGCCGGCACATGGTGCTTATAGGCCCCCACGCCCACGAAGAAGGGCACGGTGCCGGCGGTGAGGTTGCGCGCCGACATGGCGGAAAGCTCGCGCTCCACCAGCATTTCGGGCGCGTGCATGGGCAGGCCGGGGATAGGGCCGGGCAGCCGGGCCGAGGCCGGCACATCGGCAAACAGCGCATCGATGGAAGACACGCCGATGGTGGCGAGCATGGCTTCGCGGTCGGCGGGCGTGAGGGGCAGATAACGCATCGGGTTACTCCGGCTTGAAGGCAGCAAAACGCAGGCGGACATAATCGGCGGTCCAGCGGCCGCGACCATCGCAGAGCACCGGCTCCAGCCGGGCGACAGTCTCGGCGATTACCGCACCCTGATCGGCGCGGGGCACATTGGCGCCGTCGAGGAACCCGCCGCGGAAGGTTTGCAGCCAGGCGGCCATGCCGCCGGGCAGCGGCGTGGGGCGGGGGATGATCTGGATTTCGCGCACCTTGAGGCCGGCGGCTTCGAGCATCGCGCCATATTCATCGGCGGCGGGGTAGAAATTGGCATCGGGGGATTCGTGGAGCCCGCGCGCGGCGAGGCTGGCGGCCAGCGCCATGCGGATGGCGGCAATGTTGCCCAGCCCGCCGAACTCCCCCACGAAACGGCCGCCGGGCTTGAGCGCGCGAACGACATTGGCGATGACCGTTTCGGGCGGGCGGATCCAGTGCAGTGTGGCGTTGCTGAACACCGCATCATAATTCGCCACATCGGCAAGCTGGCGGGCATCGAGGTGGCGCACCGACAGGCCGCGCCGCCGCGCGGCCGCCACCATCGCCTCGTCGCCGTCGATCCCCTCCACCTGCGCGCCTGCAGCAGCGAGCTTCATGGTGAGCACACCGTCGCCGCAGCCGAGATCGAGGATTCGCTCGCCGGGCTGCGGGTCCAGAAGCTCGAGCACGGCAGCGCCCAGCGCCGGCACAAAGGCGGCGTTGACGGCGTAGAGCGCCGGGTCCCAGCGGGAGGCAGGCGGCTGCTCGGTCACAGCGTCTCCAGGAATGCCTGATAGGCGGCGCGGTCCATCAGCCCGTCGAGCTCGGACGGATCGGACAGCTGGAGCCGGAAGAACCAGCCGGCGCCTTCCGGATCGGAATTGACCAGCGAGGGATCGTCCGCCAGCGCGGCATTGGCTTCGGTAACCGTGCCGCTGGCCGGCGAATAGACATCGGACGCGGCCTTGACCGATTCGACGACGGCCGCCTCACCGCCTTTTTTCAACACCTTGCCGGTATCGGGCACCTCGGCAAACACCACATCGCCCAGCTGCTCCTGCGCATAGGCAGTGACACCCACTGTGGCGACGCTGCCCTCTACCGACAGCCATTCGTGATCTTTTGTGTACCAGGTCGTCATGCAGCCCCTCCTTCGCGAACGTAACTCTTGGGCCGGAACGGCATCGGCACCACGGTTGTCGACAGCCGACGGCCGCGCACCTCGATTTCAAGCGGCGTGCCATCGGCCGCATGGGCGGCGGCCACATAGGCCATGGCGATGGGCGCATTGAGGCTGGGGGCAAAGCCGCCCGAAGTGACCATGCCCACCTGCACATCGCCTGCGAAAACCACAGCGCCCTCGCGTGCCGGCGCCCTGCCCGCCACGCTGAGGCCCACCCGCTTTCGGGCCGGGCCATCGTGCAGCTGCGCCATGAGCGCCGTGGCGGCGGGAAAGCCGCCCTCCAGCTTGCGGCGCTTGGAGATGGCGAAGGCGAGCCCGGCCTCGATGGGGTTGGTTTCGGGCGAAAGGTCGTGGCCATAGAGCGGCAGCCCGGCCTCCAGCCGCAGCGAATCGCGCGCGCCGAGCCCGATGGGGCGCACCCGCGCATCGGCAAGCAGCGCCTCGGCAAACAGCTCGGCAATGGCGACCGGTACCGAAATCTCGAAACCATCCTCGCCGGTATAGCCCGAGCGGCTTACCCAGAGCGGCTGCCCGGCCCAGCTGAAGCCGGCCGAGCGCATGAAGCGAAGCGCCGCAACGCCGGGCAGCACTGCCTCCAGCACCGCCACCGCGCGGGGGCCCTGCAAGGCCAGCAGCGCCCAGTCGGTGCGGTGATCGACTGTCAGGCCGGCGCTTTCCAGAACAGCGATATCAGCAGCTTTCACCGCGCCGTTCACCACCAGATACAGGTCGTGCGGGCGGCGGGTGACCATCAGATCATCGAGGATGCCGCCGGCCTGGTTCAACAGCAGCGAATAGCGCAGAACGCCCTCCCCCAGCCCTTCGATATCGCCGGGGATGATGGTTTCCAGCGCTGCCACATCAGAGACCGGGAGCAGCAGCTGGCCCATGTGGCTCACATCGAACAGCCCGGCGCTCTCCCTGGTCCAGAGATGTTCTGCGATGATGCCTTCATACTGGATGGGCATGGCATAGCCGGCGAACGACACCATGCGCGCGCCCAGACGGCGGTGCAGGACATCGAGTGGCAGCAGCAAATCTTCAGCATCGGCCATGATGGCCCTCCGGCAACAAGCACAGCGGTGGGGACAGCCCCCGCCGCCTGCCCCCGTCTGTCACCGGACCTGAGAGCTTTGACCGTGTTCCCAACAGGAACAACGGCTTACACCTTCGGTGGGGAGGCGCCGCATGGGGCACATCCCGCTTTCCAGATGTCGTATCAGCAGCGCGGTCCATTTGCCTGAGAGATTCCGGGGGCGGCTTGCTCCTTCGGCGG
>JBBQIP010000123.1:0-7788 GCA_038325045.1 Sphingomonadales bacterium | reverse complement strand
AGGAGCTGGTGGCGCGCGCGGTGCATGACCTTGGCCCGCGCGCCGGGCGGCCGTTTGTGGCGCTGAACATGGCTGCCATTCCGCGCGAGCTGATCGAAAGCGAGCTTTTCGGCCATGAGCGGGGTGCTTTTACCGGCGCTGCGATGCGCTCGGCCGGCAAGTTCGAGCAGGCGCAGGGGGGCACGCTGTTCCTCGACGAGATTGGCGACATGCCGCTGGATGCCCAGACCCGGCTGCTGCGCGTGCTGCAGACCGGCGAGTTCACCAGCGTGGGCGGGGTGCGGAGCCAGCGCGCCGATGTGCGGATAGTGACCGCAACCAACCAGGATTTGCGGGCGATGACCGCGGCGGGGCGGTTTCGCGAGGACCTGTACTACCGGTTGAACGTCGTGCCGCTGGCGCTGCCGCCGCTCAGGGCGCGGATAGAGGATGTACCGGCGCTGGCCCGCCATTTTCTGGCCCGCGCGGCCGAGCAGGGGCTGCCTAGGAAATCGCTCGATCCCCATGCCGCCCGGGCGCTGCAGATGCACCATTGGCCGGGCAATGTGCGCGAGCTTGAAAACCTGATGCGGCGGCTGGCGGCGCTGGAGCGGGCCGATATCATTGGCGCAGCTGCGGTAGTCGGCGGCCTTGGCGAGGCGCTGCGTGGCCCGCAGCAAGCCAGTGGAGAGGCCAGCCTTGCAGCTACCGCGGCCCGGCATTTCGAGCGGTATTTTGCGAGCTTTGGCAATGGATTGCCGCCCGAGGGCGTGTACGATCGGTTGATGACCGAGGTGGAGCGACCGCTTTTGCAGGCCTGCCTGGCGGCGGTGCAGGGCAACCAGCTGAAGGCGGCCCGGCTGCTTGGAATCAACCGCAACACGCTGCGCAAGAAGCTGAATGAACTGGACATTGACCCGTCCGGCGAAAGGCCGTGACGGGCAAGCGCAGCGACCTGTCGCTCAAGTGCCACGCGTGTGTTCCTTTCGCAACCAAACTGGCATAGGTTGCGGCGATATATGAGTTCTGGCCCTGCCTTGCTGTCGCACGCCACACCTGCGCATCGCTGGCGCCGGCTGCGCCGCCGTGTGAGCCGCTTTGCCAACCGCTCGCAGATTTACCCACGGCTCGAGATGCTGGTCATTGCGCTGACGCTGATCATCGGCTGGTCCAGCTATGCGCTGCTGACCGGCCAGGGCGTGCCTGCAAACGGCGCCTCGCCGCCGCTGGTGACGCTGCTGGTGGTGGCCAACCTGCTGCCGCTGATGGTGCTGGTGGTGCTGATCGCGCGCCGGGTGGCGCTGCTGGTGGCCAACCGCAGACGCGGGTTGGCGGGAGCGCAGCTGCATGTGCGGCTGGTGGTGCTGTTTGCCGGCATTGCTGCGGTGCCGACGGTGCTGGTGGTCATTTTTGCCTCGCTGCTGTTCCAGTTCGGCGTGCAATTCTGGTTTTCAGACCGGGTGCAGACCATTCTTGAAGGCTCGCACCAGGTGGCGCAGGCCTATGTGGAGGAAAACCGCCAGCGCGTGGCCGATGATATTGTGGCGATGGGCAGCGATGTGGCCAATTACGCACGCGATTTTGGCCTTGGTACGCAGGTGTTTGGCGAGGCGCTGCAGTTTCAGGTGGCGGCGCGCAACCTGTCGGAAGCTGCGGTATTCGGGCATGACAAAAGCCGGCTGCAGGTGATCTCGGCCAATGGCATCGAGGCGGTGGAACTGGCGCGGCGGCTGGAGCGCATGCCCGAGCCGCCAGCACTTCCCGGTGAGGCGGTGACGCTGGTCGCGCGCGGCGGCGACAGGATAGAGGCGCTGGTGGCCGTTGCCGGGCTTGAGGACCGGTTTATCTATGTGAGCCGCAAGGTGGACCCCATGGTTCTGGCGCGTGCCGACCGGGCGGCGGGCGCGCTTTCCGAATATCGGGCGCTTATCGAACGGTCGCGCGTGATGCAGCTGCGCTTCAACCTGGTGTTGATTGCCGCGTCGGTGCTCACGCTGGCGGTGGCGATGTGGTTTGCGCTCTGGCTTGCGAACCGGCTGGTCACGCCGATTGCCCGGCTGGCGATGGCGGCCGAGCGGGTGGGGGCCGGCGACCTTGATGCGCGGGTGCCGATAGGGCGCGGCGGCGGCGACGAGATCGGCACGCTTTCACGCGCCTTCAACCGCATGACCGGGCAGCTGAAGACGCAGCAGACCGCGCTCATCGGCGCCAACCAGCAGCTGGACCGGCGCCGCCGCTTTACCGAGGCGGTGCTGACCGGCGTTTCTGCGGGCGTTCTGTCGATTGACCGGCAGATGATTGTCCAATCCGCCAATCGCTCGGCTGCGGTGCTGCTCTCCACGCCCGAGGCCGGGCTGGAGGGGCATGCGCTGGCCGATGTGGCGCCCGAGCTGGCGGCATGGCTGGACAAGGACCGCAACGGCAGTGAAATGGCCGGCGAAACCGCAGGGCAGGTGCGTATTGCGCGCGGCAGCGAGACCCAGACGCTTTCGGTCCGCATTGCCGATGACAGTGATGCCGATGGCGGGCGGGTGCTGACGTTCGATGATATCAGCGCCCAGCTGGCTGACCAGCGCCGGGCGGCCTGGGCGGATGTGGCGCGGCGGATTGCGCACGAGATCAAGAACCCGCTCACCCCGATCCAGCTGGCGGCGGAGCGGCTGAACCGGAAGTTCGGCAAGCAGATCAACGAAGACCGCGAGACATTCTCCGACCTTACCGCCACCATCGTGCGGCAGGTGGGCGATCTGCACCGGATGGTGAACGAGTTTTCGGACTTTGCGCGGATGCCGAGGCCGGTGTTCGCGCCGGAGCCGCTGGAGCAGATCGTGCGTGACGCCATGGTGCTGCAGCAGCTGGCTTTTCCGGCGGTTGCGATCATATTTGAGGATGTGGCTGGTTACCACCCGCTGCTGCTGTGTGACCGGCAGCAGCTGGGCCGGCTGTTTACGAACCTGATCAAGAATGCCGGCGAGGCGGTGATGGCGAGGATCGAGCGCGACGAGCTTGCCGGGGCCGATTCCGAGCCCGGCCGCATTTTCATCACCCTGAACGAGACCGGCGGCGCTGCCCAGGTGGGGATTGCCGACAATGGCATCGGCTTGCCGGTGGAGAGCCGCGAACGGCTGATCGAGCCCTATGTGACCACCCGGGCGCGGGGCACCGGGCTGGGGCTGGCGATCGTCCACAAGATTGTGGAGGAGCATGGCGGCGCGCTGGAGCTGGGCGATGCGCCGGGTGGCGGCACGCTGGTGCAGGTTACCTTCGCCGCGCCAACGGCTGCCGGGCTGTCTGGCGATAGCAACATGATGCTGCTGCCGCGCACGCAGGACGCTGCGGAATGACGTTCTTGAAAACAGGGATTGCCGATGGCGCTTGATATTCTGATTGTCGATGATGAAGCCGATATCCGCGATCTGGTATCGGGTGTGCTTGCCGATGAGGGCTATGCTCCGCGCACCGCTGGCGACAGCGATGGCGCACTAGCCGCCATTGCCGAGCGGCGGCCTTCGCTCATCATCCTCGATGTGTGGCTTCAGGGCTCGCGGCTGGATGGGATAGAGCTGCTGGACGAGATAAAGAGCCGCGAGCCGACGCTGCCGGTGGTGGTGATTTCAGGCCATGGCAATATCGAGACCGCGGTCGCCGCGATAAAGCGCGGGGCCTATGACTTTATAGAAAAGCCGTTTCAGGCCGAGCAGCTGTTGCTGGTGGTGACCCGCGCCACCGAGACCGAGCGGCTGAAGCGCGAGAATGAGGCGCTGAAGGAGCGGGTGGGCTATGACACCGAGCTTACCGGCTCCAGCCCCCAGATAAACAGTGTGCGCGCCACGCTGAAGCGGGTGGCTGCCACCGGATCGCGGGTGCTGATTTCCGGGCCGGCCGGATCGGGCAAGGAAGTGGCGGCGCGGCTGCTCCACCAATGGTCTTCGCGCGAGCGGGCGCCGTTTGTGGTGGTGAGCGCGGCGCGGATGACACCCGAGCGGGTGGAGGAAGCCCTTTTCGGTGTGGAGGAGGGCGGGCATCTGGTGCGCTCCGGCCTGTTTGAACAGGCGCATGGCGGCACGCTGTTCCTCGATGATGTGGCCGACATGCCGATGCCGACGCAGGCGAAGATCTTGCGGGTGCTGACCGAACAGGTGTTTCAGCGCGTGGGCGGATCGCGCTGGGTGCGGGTGGATGTGCGGGTGGTAAGCGCCACCTCGCGCGATCTGGCGGCCGAGATCGAGGCCGGGCGGTTCCGCGAGGACCTGTATTACCGGCTGAACGTGGTGCCGGTGAAGCTGCCGTCTCTGGCCGAACGCCGCGAGGATATTGCCGAGCTGGTGCAGTATTTTCTGGCCCGTTATGCAGCCGAGCGCCGCGTGCCGACCCCCGATGTGCGCGATGATGCGATGGCGGCACTGCAGAGCTTTGAATGGCCCGGCAATGTGCGCCAGCTGCGAAACCTGATCGAGCGGACCATGATCTTGGCGCCTGCGGAATCCGTGTCCTCTATCGGGCTCGACATGCTGCCCGCCGAGCTGACCGATGAGCCAATCAGGCTGGCCCCGGGAGAGGCGGTGCGATCGATCATGGGCACGCCGCTCAGGGAAGCGCGCGAAGCCTTTGAGAGGGAATATCTGCGCGCCCAGATCAAGCGGTTTTCGGGCAATATCTCGCGTACCGCCGCCTTTATCGGGATGGAACGATCGGCGCTCCACCGGAAGCTGAAGGCGCTCGGCCTGGGCGATGATCCGGGAGCGGCGGAAACCGAGACAGACGCCAGCTGACATTTAGCCGCGCACAATTCGCACGTGCAGCATTGAGAGTTGGCGTGGCGCATCTTATGTTCAGACCACGAGAGCGGTGCCGGTTAGGCAGCGCCCCTCGTTTCATGCGGCACAATCGGTGCTGCCAAGGAGAATGAAGATGGGCGACAAGGCCAACAACCTCCAGGATGTGTTCCTGAATGCGGTTCGCAAGACCAAGACCCCGGTGACGATGTTTCTGGTGAATGGTGTGAAGCTGCAGGGCGTGATTACCTGGTTTGATAATTTTTCGGTGCTGCTGCGCCGCGATGGCCATTCGCAGCTGGTTTACAAGCATGCGATTTCCACCGTGATGCCGGCCACCCCGCTCCAGCTGTTCGAAGGCGAGAAGAGCGATGACGAGGACGGTGAAGATTGAATAGTACAGATGCGGGAAACGGTTGGGACGAGCACCAGGGGCTGAGGACCGGCGCGCCGGCGCTGGTTGTGCTGCCGGTGCGCGAGGAGAAGGGGCCGGCCGCGCTCCGCGCCCCCGAGGCGCGGCTTGAGGAAGCGGCCGGGCTGGCACGCGCCATTCGGCTCGATGTGGTCCATTCCGAAGTTGTCCGGCTGCGCAGCGCCAGTGCCTCCACGCTGTTCGGCAAGGGGCAGATAGAGCGGTTGGCGGCCACTGCAGCGGCGCACTGCGCGGAGCTGGTGGTTATCGATGCGAGCGTGAGCCCCATCCAGCAGCGCAACCTTGAAAAGGCGCTGGGCTGCAAGGTGATCGACCGGACCGGGCTGATCCTCGAGATTTTCGGCGAGCGCGCCTCCACCCGTGAAGGCACGCTGCAGGTGGAGCTGGCGCACCTTCAATATCAGGCGAGCCGGCTGGTACGCAGCTGGACCCACCTTGAGCGGCAGCGCGGCGGCTTCGGGTTCATGGGTGGGCCGGGCGAAAGCCAGATCGAAACCGACCGGCGGCTGATCCGCGACCGGATCGTGCGGCTGCGCACCGAGCTGGAGAAAGTTGCGCGCACCCGCGGCCTGCACCGCCGGCAGCGGCAGCGCGCACCCTGGCCAGTGGTGGCGCTGGTGGGCTATACCAATGCCGGAAAATCAACACTTTTCAACCGGATGACCGGTGCCGATGTGCGCGCCGAAGACCTGTTGTTTGCAACGCTCGACCCGACCATGCGGGCGATAAAGCTGCCGGGGCACGACAAGGTGGTGCTTTCGGACACGGTGGGCTTTGTTTCCGCCCTGCCAACCCAGCTGGTTGCCGCCTTCCGCGCCACGCTGGAGGAAGTGACCGAGGCCGATCTGGTTGTACATGTGCGCGACAGTGCCCACCCCGACAGCGATGCCCAGGCCGCCGATGTGGCGACCGTGCTGGCCGAGCTCGGCATGGATGACGGGCGGCCGCTGCTCACGGTTTTCAACAAGATAGACGCACTGGAGCCAGACGAACGTGCAGCGCTCAAGGCCCGCTGCGCGGAAGATGTGAACATGGTGGCTGTTTCTGCGCTGGACGGGCAGGGGGTGGATGTTCTCGAGGCGCGCATCGCGGCGTTGCTCCGCGCCGGCAGCCGGGTGCATGATTTTGCGGTGGCGGCCGGCGATGGCCGCAGGCTGGCCTGGCTGCATGAACACGGCGATGTGGTGGCCCGCAACGAGCATGATGGCGGCGTGGCGATGAAGGTTTGGTTATCCGACGCTGATTTTGCCCGGTTTACAGCACTTTAGAGCTTCTTTTCAGCGCGTTTCACCTGCTGCCAAAGCGCGTCCTGCGCTTCTAGCGACATGGCTTCGAAGCCGGGGCCGGCTAGCGCTTCCATGGCCTTGAATCGGCGTTCGAACTTTGCGTTGCCGGCTCGCAGGGCGGCTTCGGCGTCGATTTCGTGGTGGCGGAGCAGGTTGACCAGCACGAACAGCAGGTCGCCGGCTTCTTCGAAGCGGTGTTCAGGGCCAGTGGCGGTTTCGAATTCGACCAGTTCCTCCGCCACTTTGGCACGGACATCGGCGGCCGACGGCCAATCGAACCCCGGCATGGCGGCGCGGGCCTGAAGTTTTTCCGCGCGGGTGAGCGCGGGCAGGGCGAGCGCCACGCCGTCCAGCGCGGAAACCGGTTTATCGGCTGTGCCGGCGGCGGCGCGTTCTGCGGCCTTGATCGCCTCCCAATCCTGCTTCTGGGCTTCAGCGGATGCGGCCGCCGTGCCTGTGCCGAAGATATGCGGGTGGCGGCGCTCCATTTTTTCGCACAGGCCGGTCACCACATCGGCAAGGGTGAAGGCGCCGGCTTCTTCGGCAAGGCGGCTGTGGAAGATCACCTGGAACAGCAGATCGCCGAGCTCCTTCTTCAGCTCGGCCATATCCTGCGCCGTGATGGCATCGGCGACCTCATAAGCTTCCTCGATCGTATAGGGTGCGATGGTCGCGAAGCTTTGGGCGAGGTCCCAGGGGCAGCCGGTTGCCGGGTCGCGGAGCCGGGCCATGATCGATACCAGACGGGGCAGGTCTGCGGCCTCAGGGGGCGTCATGGCCATATCGCTAATCCTGATAATATATATTATGTTTAATCATGCAGGTCGATGACCAGGCCATCATGGGCCGGTGCAACCCCTTGAGGAAGCTCGGCTACCAGCGTTTGATAGTCCATCGACTGATCCATATGGGTAAGCAGCGCCTGCCTTGGTTTGTAAAGCCCGATCCATTCGAGCGTGTTCTCCAGATGGCTATGGGTCGGGTGCGGCGTGCGGCGCAGCGCATCGACGACCCAGACATCCAGATCGGCAAGCGCTGCGTCAGCCCGCGCATCGAAACCCTTCACGTCAGTCGAATAGGCCAGCGCCCTGCCGCCGGCCTCGAACCGCAAACCGGTCGATTCAATGGGGCCGTGCAGCTGCGGAAACGGCGTTATGGTGATGGCGCCGATGGTTATCGGCCCGGATAGCCGGTTTGAGTTGCAACTGGCCGGATAGCCTGCTGCGCCCTTGAAAACATAATCGAAACGCCTGCCCACCACATCGAAGGTGGCCTTGCTTGCCCAGACATCGACCGGCCGTTGCATGGCATGGAA
>JBBQIP010000122.1:0-7905 GCA_038325045.1 Sphingomonadales bacterium | reverse complement strand
CGACCCAGAAGCGCCGCGTGAAGTCGGCCAGCTCGGGGTTCGGCGGCGTGTCGGCGGTTATCACCGCCGGTTCGAGCGCCATGCCGCAGATCGGGCACGCACCCGGGCCGACCTGTCGGATCTCCGGGTGCATCGGGCAGGTGTAGATTGTCCCTTCAGGTGCCGGTTCGTGTAATTTTACCTCGGCAGGCGTCAAATATTTCGCAGGATCGGCGACGAACCTGGTGCGGCAGCCAGCAGAGCAGAAATAATAGGGATGGCCCTCGTGCTCGGCGCGATGCGCCGTCGCGTGCGGGTCGACCATCATGCCGCAAACCGGGTCTCGCTGCGTTTTGGACGAAGCGTCAGCGCCTTGGCGGGAATGGGGATCATTCGATGCGGCAGTGGTCGGTGATATGGTCATTCTGGCAAACCTCGCTGACAGGCGCGGCGGCAACCTCGTTGTTGGTCGCCGCCGCTACTTCGGGGAACCTGCCGCTACTTTGACTTGGTCTCGACGATGTCATGAAGCGCTGCCACGCCACTGGTGACCGTGGCGTGCGCAAAATGCTCGTCGAACAGATGGTTGATCGTCACCTGCCCGACCTTTTCGCGGCGAAATGGCGAAATCGTCGATTTTGACGACCCAGGCGTGTAGGTGACGCGGTACGTATCGAGCACCTGGCCAACCTTGGCACCATCCGCCTTGCCGACACAGACGACGGGCTTGCCATCGTCCATGCCAACGACTTGCCCGCGCATGAAAAAGCTATGCCCCATGCCTTGGGCCAGTGCGGGTTGCGCGGCCAATAGCGTTGCCGCCATCAGCGATGCTGCAAAAAATGTCTTCATGTCGGTTCTCCTCTCGAAACGCGACAGAGGCTCAGCCCGGCGCCGGCTTTCGTCGGAATCGTCGCAAGGTCCTGCGGTTGGCGCGTCAGGCGTCACCGAGGCAGAAAACAGCTGGTCAGCTGTCGCGACGAACTGCAATCAATCATTGTGCTTTGACACCGTAACGCTTCAACCATGACTGGAGGTTCGCGACTTCCTTTTCCTGCATCGCAACGACTTTTTGCGCCATGTTACGCACTTCCTTGTCCTTCGCCTGCGCTACTGCGATCTTCGACATGGCAATCGCACCGCGATGGTGCTCGATCATCTGGCGCACCCAGGTTTCCGATGCGTCGGCACCAACCACCATCATCTTGTGGTGCATGGCCATTCCCGCCTCGGCATAGGGGTTGGCGGGGGTGTTTTTCATTATTTCGCCCATGCCGCCCATCTTGGCGTGGTCCATGCCTTCCATCTTGTCATGGTCCATCATCGGCATTTTGCCATGGTCCATGGCCGGCATCGGGGTTCCCGGCTTTGGCCCCGGCTTTGACATCGTGTCGTGGTGCATGCCCGGCATGGCGCTGTGATCTGACGGTGGCGGTGTCTGTGCTGCGAGCGGGGCCGTGATCAGCAGTGCCGCGACGGCGAGGAGCTTGTGCATAAATCTGCCTTTCAAAGGGCGATTTCCAGACGCGCAAGATGCGCTCTGAACGACGGAGTACCGTTGACAACGCGTTGTCCGCCACTTGAGCGTCACGCCCTGGGCGTGTTGCCCTTCAACGAACCAGTCGCGGAGTGTAAATGACGGCGTGCCGTGCGGCAGACGCCACTTTCAGGCCGAGCGTTCTTTCCGGTTCTCACTGCCAATACGCAGCGCTCTCGTTTGCCCCTCAGAAATCATGCGCCCCGCCGGCGCTACCACAACCATGACTACATTAGCCGGCGTGCAGACGCCTCAATGCCGCGCGAATACCGCTGCTTTGCCGCCACCAAAGGCAATGACATCGAAGTGATCGGCGCTTCGCCCCGGGACCTCCATCCCCGGCGAACCGATGGGCATGCCGGGAACAGCGAGTCCCTTTACCCCCGCCGGCTTCTCGGCAAGCGCCCGCTTCATGTCGGCAATCGGCACATGGCCTTCGAACGCCATGCCGCCGATCAGCGCCGTGTGACACGATGCGAGGCCATCGGGCATGCCCGCGGCCCTCTGGATGCTCCGACGGTTGGCGTTGTCGATGATCCTGACCGCGCGCCCGAACTGTTTTGTTACTTGTCCAGCCCAGGCTTCGCAGCAGCCGCAACCGGGATCGCGGTGCATGACGATATCGGTGGCAGCGATGGCGGGCGTGGCGACGAAGGCCAGAGCGATCAGCAGCTTGCGCATGGGGCGAGACCTTTTCATTTGAAGTTGAACCAGTAGATCATGGCGCGACGCGGCGGCGCCGACGCAGCGGCCAGCGCATGAACAACAGGACCGTGCCGGCAAGCCCCAGCAGCAGGCCACGCGTGGCGAAGCCCAACAGCCACCAGCTGTTGAAATTCTCATGGTTCTGCCAGTCCATGATGTGGAGCCCCCAGACAAAATCATAAAGGCGCCAGGTCCCGGTGCGCACTGCTGTGATCTGCCCAGTTTCGGAAGCCACAAAGAGGCTGGTGTTGTCGGGATCGGCAAAGCTGACGCGCCAGGCGGGGAGTGCCCCGCGATATTCGGTGCTGGCGCTGGTAACGGCGGCGACCTTTGCCGACGCTTCGGAACCGCGCCAGGCCTTTTGGGCGATTTCCGTCGCGAGTTGCGCATCGACAGGGGGTAGCGCCGCACCCGTGGTGGCATCGAACAGCCGGATTTTGCCCGCACCGCTCACTTCGGCAACAGCCCGGCCATTCAGCATCCGCAACGTGATGCGTTCGGCCTGCATGCCGGCGTCACCAAGGTAGCCGGCAGGGTCAGCAAGCCTCAGCCCCGCTGGCAACATCTCGACGGTCTTTCGGTCGACAAGATGATCACCATGGATCTCATCGATCGGCCACCAGCTCATCAACAGCCCGCTAGCGAACCAGATCAGCAGTTGCACACCGATGATCAGCGCCAGCCATTTGTGGAGCTTGCTGGCAGCAATATGGAACCTGAGCCGCGTCGATGCCAAAATGTCCCCCTCAGAACCAGAACCGGATGCCGGCAACAAAGCTGACCACGCTTGGGCGGTCACCGGCGGCGCGCGCCAATCGTGCCGTCTCGCCAGCCTTGGCAGCCCATTCGACACCGATATAGGGCGCGAATTCACGGCGTATCTCATACCGCAGCCGCAAGCCAAGCTCGATATCGCTCAGGCCCGAACCGACGCCGATCTCGGGCGTGCTTTGCGCCGCCAGGTTGATCTCGGCGCGCGGCTGCAGGATCAGCCGCTGGGTGATGCGCTGGTCATAAAAGCCTTCGACCCGCGCCAGCAGTTCGCCCTTGTCAGACAGAAACAGCGCAGCGCTGGTCTTGAACCAATAGGGCGCCAGCCCCTCGATACCCAGCGTGGCATAGACGCGTTGAGGATTGGGGCGGATATCATAGCGGACGCCGGCCTGCAGGTTCCACCAAGGGTCGAAGGCGCGGGAATAGAGCGCCTGGACCTCGGCCTTTTCCAGGGGGCCGGCGAAATCGGCCTCGCCTTCGGTCTTGACGACAAAGCGATCGACATCGCCGCCGAACCAGCCCTCCCCCTCCCACCGATAGCCGTCGCCGCCCTGGCGCGCCTGATATTCGGCAAGGTTGAACAGGATCATCGATCCCTGGAAGGCGCCATGTTCACGGCGCAATATCTCGCGTGACGGTGCCTGCGCCGCGGCGCCCCAGATCGCATCGGCGGCATGGTCGGTCGGTGGGGCGGGGGCGGGCGCGGTGCCGATTTCCTCGTCAGTCGCTGGCATGGACATGCCAGGCATCGCCGACATGTCATGGCCTGCATGCGGATCGGGCGTGGGCTTGGCTGCGGGTTCAGCGGCGGGTTTTGCGGCCGGCTTGGCCATGCTGCCCATGTCGTGACCGGCATGGGGATCAGCGGCGGCCGGCGCTGGCGGCGCCATCGTCATATTGTGCCCGGCGTGCGGATCGGCGGGCATCTGTGCGAGTGCAGGAAGCGACGTCAGCGCGCCGATGGCGGCAACAACGAGCCGCTTCATGCCGCGTCCTCGTCGTGGCGAACGGTGACGACGCGGAACATGCCCGAATGCATGTGGAGCAGCATGTGGCAGTGAAACGCCCAGTCGCCCAGGGCATCGGCGGTGAGATCGAACGACACCTTGCCGCCCGGCAGGACATTGACCGTGTGCTTGAGCGGCCGGTTGCCCTTCTCGCCTGTCACCACCTCGAAGGAATGACCGTGCAGGTGGATCGGATGCGGCATCATCGTATCGTTGATCAGATTGACCCGCACGCGCTCGTTGTGGCGGAACGCCAGCGGTTCGGCACCATCGCTGAACTTCACCCCGTCGAACGACCACATATAGCGTTCCATGTTGGCGGTCAGGTGAACATCGATCTCGCGCGACGGGTTGCGCGCATCGGGGTTGGGGTCGAGCGAGCGCAGCTGGCTGTAGGTCAGCACCCGGTGCGGCTCATCTTCAAGGCCGGTCGGGCGCTCGCCGGTACGATCGACCGGCATCGACGACAGCATCGCTACGCCGGCGCCCATTTTGACCTGCGGCGCTACTGCCGGGTCGAGCATCTTCATCGACCCCATGTCGTGATTCATGCCGGCCATGGCGCCATGGTCCATCTTGCTGTGGTCCATCCCGGCCATTGAGCTACCCGACATATCCATGTCGCCCATGCCCATGTCCTTCATGGTTAGGGTCGGCCGCTGGCGCAGCGGCGGCACCGGCCCAATCATGCCCATCCGGGGCGCCAGCGTGGCGCGCACCAACCCCGACCGGTCGATGCCCTCGGCGATGAAGCCATAGGCGCGGTCTTCGGTCGGCTGCACGATCACGTCATAGGTTTCGGCAACGCCGATCTGGTATTCATCGGTTTCGACCGGCTGCACATGATTGCCGTCGGCAGCAACCACCGTCATCGGCAGGCCAGGGATGCGGATATTGAAGTTGGTCATTGCCGCGGCATTGATGATGCGCAGCCGCACGCGTTCGCCCGGTGCAAACAACCCGGTCCAGTTCTCGTCGGGGCCATGGCCGTTGACGAGATAGGTATAGATGGCGCCGGTCGCATCCGAAATGTCGGTGGGGTCCATCCGCATCGCGCCCCACATGCGGCGGTCGGCGGCGGATCGGCCCTTGCCGGCAAGCTGTCCGGCAAGCGTCTGCTTCTGGAAGTTGAAGTTGCCGCCATTCTGCTTCAGCCGCTTCAGGATGAGATGCGGGTGCATGAAGCTCCAGTCGCTGAGCACGATCACATGCTCGCGATCAAAGGCCACGCGCTGCGGCCCGGCAGGGTCGATGACGATTGAGCCGTAGACGCCCATCGGCTCCTGCATGCCCGAATGGCTGTGATACCAATAGGTGCCCGACTGACGGATCGGGAATTCATAGACGAAGGTTTTGCCCGGTTTGATTCCCGGGAAACTCACCCCTGGCACGCCATCATATTGAAATGGCAGCAGCAGCCCGTGCCAGTGGATGGAGGCATCTTCGTCGAGCGTGTTGGTCACTGAAAGCCGGACATTCTGGCCTTCTTTCAGACGAATAATCGGGCCGGGAACCGTGCCGTTGATGGCAAAGGCATGCCCTGTGCGGCCGCCGACGCTGAACGGCGCATGCCCAATGGTCAGCTTGATGTCCTCGCCCGACAGCGTCTGCGTCGCCGCGTTCAACCCGGCGCTGCCGCTCTTCGCCCATGCCGGCACAATCGGTGCCAGCCCGGCAGCGCCGACAAGGGATGCGCCGCGCAGAAAATTGCGGCGGTCGGTAACAAGCTTCATCACAGTCCTTACGAAATCCGGTCGTTCGACAGGGATACGCATCGACTCGCATCTGCCCTCAAGACAATCACGGAGGTGCGTCAGCCTGTCATTGCAATCAGCGCTGCTGCGAGCCGATCCACCTCGCCGGTGGTTGTGAACAGCGACGGGGTCACCCGGATACAGACGCCATCTGCCAGTCCAGCTCGGTGGACCGTCATGATACCGAAGCGGTCAATCAATTCGTCGGTAACCGCAATACTGGCCTCGAGGCTGGATCGGCCAGCCAGTCGGAATGACGTTGTCGCCCCATAGAGTTCGGGGTCGTCGGGCAACAAAATCTCGATACCCTGACACCCACGCACCTGCCGAACCCAGCGATCCCGCAAGTAGCGAAGTCGCGCCAGCTTGGCTGCAGGGTCGATCGTCTTCTGAAAATCGAGCGCGGCAGGAATGGTCAGCTGGGCTGCGTAATCGACTGTGCCCTGGTGAATCCGGCCCGGCACCGAGTTTGCAGGCGCATCGGGAAGCGCGGGTGCAGGCGCAATGGCGTCGGTGCGACCGCGACGTATCCATATGGCTGCAGCCCCCAACGGCGCGCCCACCCATTTGTGAAAGTTCATGCCGACAAAGTCGGCGCCAAAATCCGGAATCTTGAAGGGCAGCTGGTAAAAGCTCTGGGCGCAATCGACGATCACTTCGATGCCGCTGCTGCGCGCAATCCGGGTGATCTCCTGCACCGGCAGCACCAGGCCATGGCGATGGCTCATATGTGTCAGCAAAACCAGCTTCAGGCGCGGCGTTCGCAATATAGCCTCGCGATAGGTTTCGATCAGGTTCTCACGTGTCATCTGCCGGGGCAGGTTGATCTTGACCGCTTCCGCACCCCGCGCTGCTGCCAGTGTGCGCATTGCGCCCTGCGTGGTTTCATAATCGGTGTCCGAGAACAGGATGCGGTCGCCGGCACCGACATCGCGGAATTGCCCGATCAGCGCCGACAGGCCCTCGGCCGCATTGCGGCACGGTCCGATCTCCTCGGGCAGTACGCCCATGGCCTCAGCCGCTCTTTCAAGGGCATGCTGCTGATCCTTGACCATTGCTCGTCGCGCATACCAGCTGTTGTCGCGGTTCAGTCGGGCAACATTCTCGCGGTGGGCTGCTGCGACGGGCAATGCCATGCTGCCCCAATAGGCATTTTCCAGGAGGGCAACCTTGCGAGTCACCGGATATTGGGCAGCAACCTTAGCCCATGCGATCTCATCGTCTGCTGCGAGCCCGGAAGGGATAATGGCAGCCCCCGCAGTGCCAGCAGGCACGGCCAGCGCTGCTGTAACGGCAAGCGCTTCGCGGCGCGTCACGCTCATCGCGCCGCATCCCGCCACGTAGCGGCACCACTGCGTTGTTGCTGGCAGACCACATGCATCATTTTGCCCATCCCCTTTGCTCCGAAGTGAACTACGCAGCCGGCGACATCGCCCCTCAGCGAAAGGTGCGCTCGGTCCCGGTATCTGGTAAAAGTGCTTTCAGGGCTTTGCGCGCGCGGTAGATCCGCACCTCGACCGCCTTCTCGCTGATACCCAGAATGTCGGCGGCCTCGGCCTGTGACAGACCATCGACGGCCGTCAGGATCAGCGGCTCCTTCAGTCCGGCCGGCAGGCTCGCGAGCGCCTGCATTGTGGCGCGAAGGGCGCGGCGATCGTCAACCGATGTCTCGCCAGTGATGCCTTCGTCGGCAACGCCATCGGCAGCTTCGATTGGCAGGGCAAAGCTGAAGAAGCGTCTGACCGCACGCCGCCGGCCCCAGTCCCTGCATTTGTTGAGCGCGATGCGGTTGATCCAGTGGCGGAACGGCCGGCTGCCGTCATAGCGGTCGATCGCTGCAAAAGCCGCAACGAAACTGTCCTGAACCACGTCGAGTGCATCATCGTCATTGCCGACATGGCTGCGGACCAGGCGAAACACCGGATCGCGGTGGCGCTGCATCAACTGCGCATAGGCTGCCTGCTGCCCGGCCCGCGCTAGGCGCGCGAGATCAGCATCGGTTGTATTGGAAAGCGGCGCGCTCACGCCGCAATCAATCGGCGGGCGCGGTCAACGCCTCGACGGCTGCCGCATCGAACCGGCGCGCCTGGTCGGGATTGAGCACAGAGCGCAGACGAAAGATGTGCTGAAGGGTCTCCTTTTGAAGCTC
>JBBQIP010000121.1:0-8041 GCA_038325045.1 Sphingomonadales bacterium | reverse complement strand
CATGGCGGCAAGGCAGCGTGCCAGCGCCCGGCATGGCTGCGGTGCGCCGGCTGGCACCGGCGCTTCCAGGCACAGCGCCAGCGCCCTGCCGGCGCTGCGCGCGCCGTGCGGCGGTGCATCGGCGGCGAGCGCGCCCAGCAGGATGCGGGCATCAGCCCCGGTCAGTGCCGCCACCAGCGCGCTCCGGTCAGCCTCGGCCAGCAGACGCAAGGCCACCAGTCCGGTTTCGGGCTGGCGCAGCACGGCGGTGCGCAAGCCGGCGGAGAGCGGCAGCACCCGCAAGCTCGCGAAATCCTCAAACCACCATTGCCGCCAGCCATCGCCGCGCGCCGCCGCTGCCAGAAATGCCGCCAGCCAGTGCGCGCGCGAGGGAAATTGCACGGCGTGTTCGCCAGGCCGCGCTGCAAGCCTTGGCAGCAGCGCCGAAATCGCATCTGCAATAAGGGCTGAAAGATCGGGCGCGCGGCCGGGGCCTAGGCTGATCTCGATAGCGATGCGCCGCACCAGCAGCATCTCGTCGCTGTGGCCGGTAAAGCCCTCCAGCTGGCGCCGCAGCGGCGCTGCCAGTCGCGCCGGCGTTACCGTGGCTGCCAGCGCCCGCGCCGCGGTTTCGCCGCCGGTGTGAAACAGCCCTGTCAGCCGCACCGCGCCAATGGCGAGCGATCCCATCTCAATCGTCCAGCCGCGCCTTCAGCGCCGCAAGTTCCGCCTGTAGCCCTGCGATGAGCGAGCCTTGGGCTGCCAGCGATGTCGCCAGCACCTGGGCCAGCCCGCTCACCGGTGCCGCGCCCACGCCCACTGCCACATTCACCCGCCGGGCCGCGCCCTCCACCTGCTCGCTGCCGGCTTCCCACGCCCGGCCCACGATCTGCGCCGCCATCAGCGCGTCTATGGCGTCTGGCGCCACCGCCCGGCCCACGCCGTCGTGGCGCCCGCTCGGCACGATATAATCCCCGGCCTCCACCGCATTTTCCACCCACACCTGCACCTGGCCCATAAAGGCCACCCGCTCGCCGTGCCCGGCATCGCCCGGGGGCATGTTGCCCACAAAGGCGGCCCGGTCGGTGGTGACAAGCAGGATGTCGGCACCGGTGGTGTCCAGCGAAATCCGGCCGCCGTGCACGCCCACGATCCGCCCCGGGCCTATCCTGGCTTCCTCAATGCGCGGCAGGAATTCGGCAAAATCGGCGCCGGTGGTCAGATAGGCCACCGCGCTGCCACCATTGCCCTCGATCCGCCCCACCGCCCCGGCACTGCCGAAAAAGGTGATGAAATTATTGCCCGAGTTCGGCGCCCTGTTCACCTTCAGCGCCAGCACATCGGCACTGCCGGCGCTGGTGTTCTCGATAAAGGCGATATGCGCGTCGGTGTCGTTGGCATCGCCATCAAGGCTGCCGCGCACATGCAGGATGTTGTCGGGCGCGGGGGCGTTCACCCCCAGCCGGGTCCTTTCAAGGGTAAGCGTATTCACCCCCTGGCTGCTGATATGCGTGCGCCCGGTGACGGTATTCCAGTAAAGCCGCGTCTTCTCGAGGCCGTTGTCGGCAAGTTCCAGCATCGGGCTTGATCCGCCGGGTGCCCGGTCGAGCAGAATCTTCGGCGTGCCGCTGTCTACGTGCAGTGCCGCCGAAGGTGCCTGGGTGCCGATGCCGATCCGCCCGGCGGGGCTGATGAACACCTGCGCGCCCGCCGCCAGCCCGCCGCCGAACAGCGCCCCGCCGCCCTGCGACTGCAGGTTGAGCAGTGCTGCAACCCCGCCATTGTCGGCGCGGATAGATCCGACATCGATCCGCAGCGTTTCGCCGCCCGGCGGTGCTGCAATGTGCAGCCGTGCCGTCGGTGCGGTGGTGCCGATACCCATGTTGCCGTTCGCGGAGATCACCACCCGCGTGTCGGCGGCGGTGCCGAACTGCATCTGGTTGCTGCCATGGTCGTAGCGCAGATAGCCGGCATGGCGTTCGGCGGCAGTCCCCACCCCATCGGCAAAGTTTATTCTGCCGGTGCGGCCAGGCTCGCAGAGCAGGGTCATGCCGGCCGTTGTTGGCCCGCGCACCACCAGATCATCGGCATCGGCATCGAGCGCTTCGGGTGTTTCCGTTTTCAGTCCCACCCGCCCGTTCGAGGTCATGTACATGAAATTCTCGAGGTCGGTGCCACTGCCTAACCGCAGCTTCCGGCTGGCATGGTCATAGGCGATATGGGCAACAGGGGTCAGCGCCGCGCCAACCGCAAACTGCAGGGTGGAGGTCTTGGTCTCGGCCGATGCAATCGCCATGCTGGTATCGGCGGGCGTGGTCGCCAATATGGTGTGCGCCAGAACATCAGCGGGAATAGCGCTGCCCACTGCCAGCCGGCCGTCGTTCTTCAGCTGCAGCTTGGGCGCAAACGGCTGGCCGGGCTCGGCGATACCGGCAATCAGCCGGCTCTTGCCGTCAGCCGCTGCGCCAAGGGTAAGCTCCAGATCTTCGCCGCCGCTGGCATTCACCGCCCCGCCGCGCTTCAGGTGCAGCGGCACATCGCTGCGCTCGCGGCCCAGCCGGTCGCGCAGCTCCAGCCGGGTGCCGAACATCCGGGCATCCCCGGTCACCCGCATATGGCCCTCCACCCACACCAGCTCGCGCCCCACCAGCCGGTCGAGCGGCGCGCCGGTGTCCCGGTCGGTCGCCGGCTCAAGGTCGCTGTCCAGCATCGCATCGGCGCCGCACAGCGCATCGGCATCGTCGCCGGGCTTGAACTGGGTAAAGCGGTCCCGCAGCCGCAGCACGCCATCGGCCGCATACAGGCCTTCGCCCACATGGCCGATATAACGCCGAACGATCCGGCTCTGCTTCCTGGCAGCGTCCGAGCGTGGCCCCAGTTTGCCGGGCGCGCCCATGGTCCATGCCGCCACCCCGAGCGGCACCAGCCAGCGCGCCAGATCGTCGGGAAACTCCTGGTGCGGCACCGATCCGTCGCACATCATCGGCGCATCGGCGTCCACTGCGTTCAGCGCCAGCCGGGCATCCTGCACCGCCGCTCCGGCTACCAGAACCCCGGCCTCGCGGTCGCGCACGCCGGGAAAATTGCCCACCGCAACTTCCACGCTCTCGCGCACCCGGGCAAAGCTGTCGGTGTCGCCGCAGGTCTGCCAGCCGGGGCGCAAATCCTGCCGCGCCGCTTCCGCATAGCGCAGCCACACCCGGTGGTTGCCGGTGGCCAGATCGGCAAAGCCGCCCGGCGGCACCGGCAGCGGCTGCAACACCACCAAAGGCCGGCCAAACCCGTCATAGGCAAGGCCGGGCAGCACGAAATATTCGGTGTCGCCGCCCGCACCCTCCACCTCCACCAGGTCGAGCCCAATGGCTATGCCCCAGCTCTGGCCGGCGAGCATCGCCTCGCGAACCCGCTCGCGGCTGTAATCCACCGCCGCCGCCAGATCGGCCGCGCCGATATACTGGCCTTCAAAAAACCGGGGGCGTTCCGAACGGGGTGTGGCCATGGCTCTATCCTTCAGCTCTGCGGCTTGCGGGTGCGCTTCTTCTGCGCGGCTGCCGGCCCTATCTGCTTTCTGAGCGCAGCCAGCTCTGCCGATTGCGCCGCCATGCCGGCTTTCAATTCGGCCAGTTGCGCGGCCATATCAGCGCCTTCCTTGCCGGGCTGAAGTGCAGCGCCCGCACCGCCGGCGAGGGCAGCAATCCCGCGCAGCAGTGGCGATGCCATGCCGCCCAGCACCCCCATCTGCGGGGTGGCAGCTGCCCGGGCGATGTCGGAGCGGCGGTCCTTGGGTCCCAGGGTCTCGTCTATGCCGAGCTGGGGCCGGGTGAACACCGCCGCCATGATATCGCCGATCCGCGTGCCCTCCCGGTCCTGCAGCGCGCGCATGGCGGTGGCCTCGAAAACCCCGGTGCGGGCCTTCAGCCCGTCAAATGGCGATATCGGCACTCTGTCGTCCATCTTCATGCGAGCCTCCAATTTCTCCTGCTCCTGCTCGGGCGGTGGAGCGGTCATCCTCATCGGCACCGCGATCATGCCGAACGGCGGCGGCGGCGGCGGGTTGGGCGCCGGCTGGGCTTCCGTGGGGGCTTCGGTAACCGGGGTCTGGCCATCCTGCGGCCTCGGCTGGCGGTCGGGCTCAAACAGATTGCGCAGGCCGAACAGATCGCAGCAGACACGGTGCATCACATCGCGCAGCAGCCGCGCCAGCGGAATCCAGCCAAACCAATGGTCGAGCGTGTTGAAGGTGAGCACATGCTGGCGGTGCGGGGTCCAGTTGCACACCGAGATCACCTTGCAGTCCCGCCGCCGCACCTTCACCACCGCCAGCGGCACCCGGGGGTCGCCCGGCGCCCGCACCGGCGGCAGGGCGGCGCTGCAGAAACAGCCGATCATGGCCTCGAGCACGATCACCACATAGGCAGCGAATGCATCCTGCATGGCGGCCTGAAAGGTATCGAGCGGCTGGCTCGGCACCGGGCACACCACCGCACCCAGCCGCTCGATGGCCTCGCAATTGGACCCGCCGATCCGCGCCAGATAGGTCGCAAGCGCAGTCCGCGTGCGGCAGCACCAGTTGAACCATGCCTGGCGATCCTGCGCCTGTATCGCCTCCGGGTCGCCCGGAGCGGCCGGAAGCACTGCTTCAAACTCCTTCAGGCAGCATTCGATCCGGGCAAACATGTCGCCCTCAAGCAGCCCGGCCACGCCCGAGAAGCCGCGCTGGTTGTCATCTTTGGGGTCGCGGCCCGGCTTTTCGGGGGCCTTGAACACATCATAGCGGTAGGTCTCGCAGGTCAGTGTCGGCTCGCAGCTTGGGGGCGCGCCGCGGTTCAGCCGGGGTTGCTGCATCCGGGGTGCCGGGGTCGCAGCCTTTGCAGCGCCCGGGCTGCACCCGCAGCCGCTGCCACCGCTGCACCCGCAGCTGCCACCACAGCTACTGCCGCCACTGCAGCCGCAGCTCTGCCCCGCCCC
Organism: Sphingomonadales bacterium; assembly: GCA_038325045.1. Classification (GTDB taxonomy): domain Bacteria; phylum Pseudomonadota; class Alphaproteobacteria; order Sphingomonadales; family Sphingomonadaceae; genus Sandarakinorhabdus. The sequence goes on along the minus strand of JBBQIP010000121.1, from coordinate 3,094 downwards.
GGTAAGCGCGGTTACGCCCCGGCTCGGGCTTTCGGCGTAGCGCACGGCCAGGATCCAGTCCTCGATCACGTCATCGCATTGTTCCTGCCGTGCATAGGGCCGGCAGTCGGGCTCGCTGTCGGTGCGGCAGCGGGCGATCAGCGCGCAAATGTCCACACTGTCATCCTTGCAGACCACAATGTCCTCGCCGCACGGCGAAAGCGCATAGCCTTCGCTCACCCGCACCAGCCCGTCGCAGGGCGAACAGCTTACCTCCAGCCCGCCGACCACGCCCCAGCCCCAGAGGTAGCGGTTGTGCAGCTTGTGCTTGCCGGTGATGTACTGGTCCAGCCGGTTCAGATCCTGCTCGGTGAGCAGCTGGCCGGCAAAGAAGCGCGGCCTGCACAGGCAGGTCAGCCCGCCGCAATCGGGGCAGGGCTGGCACGAGGGGTCGGGCGGCATCGCTTTACCAGCGCGCGCGGAAGTGGGGCTCGCGGTTCGGGTCCAGCCCTGGTTGGTCAGTGTCACCATCGTCTGAACTCCTCACCCTCGCAGAAAGTCGGTTCTGAACCAGCTTTCGAACATGCCGCCCTCTATCCCGTCGCCGGTCTTGCGGCCTGGCAGCCATGGCGGCAGATGGTTGCCGTCCACCCCGCGGCCTTGCCTGTCGGCCACCAGATCGCCGTGCAGCAGCACCCGCACCCGCCGCCGGCCAAACAAGCCCTGCGGCGCGGATGAAGCAAACCAGCGCACGCCGTTCACTTGCGGATTGGTGGTGACGTCCATCAGCTCGAAACTGCAGGCGTTGGTCAGTCGCAGCCCGTCGATGCTCTTGACCGGCCAGTCGCACCAGCAGATCAGGCCGGTGGCGCGGTCGCGATCTTCAACCTGCACCTGCAACGACATGTCATCGATGTCGGCAATCGACACATCCTCGTTGAAGGCAATCAGCAGTCCACGCTCCAGAATTTCCCCCAGCAGCAATTCGCCCTTGTGCTCCCAGCTGATCGCACAAATTCGCGTGAGCGTTTCATCGGGCCCGCCCGGCGCCCCCGGCGCCCCCGGCGCTCCATCAGCACCCGGCGCTCCATCGGCCCCCGGTGCCCCATCGGCTCCGGGCGCTCCATCGGCTCCGGGCGCCCCGTCCGCCCCCGGCGCCCCATCGGCACCCGGCGGTCCTGCAACGCCGGCGTTGATCACCAGGCACGCCAGCGCATTGGCAATCGCCTGGGTGCTCGGCAGGTTCACCCGCCATGTCGCATTGTCGATCCGCGCCACGCCTGCGGCAGCATCGGCCACCGGGGTCGCCGGCACCACAATGTCCTCCAGCCGGTGGCCAATCCGGTAATTCTCAACAGTCGCCAGCACCACGCAATCGGGCGTCACGCAGCCCGGGCACTCCTTGCCGGAAAGCAGCCCCAGGCAATCGGCATCGCTCACATCGATCACCGCAATGCCGCCCGCATCAGGGTCGGCCATATCGCCCATGAACGGCGCAAACAGCCGGTTGCCGGCCAGCGCCAGCATATTCGATTTCGGCCCCACCGGCAGCGCGCCCACCGGCGGCGCCGCTTGGCCCGCCGCCAGCCGGGTCAGCGAAACCGCGGCCACCTGCTGTAGGGCGCCATCGGTCATCAGCACCAGCGCCCAGTCGCCGCCGGCGGTCACCACCGCATTCACCGGCTTCATCGGCAGCAGCTGCGAGCCGAGAACGCTGTTGGCGTCCGGGTCCATCAACCGCAGCGTACTGGCGGCAGTGTCGAGCGTCAGAATGCGAAACCCGGCCGTCATCGGTGCTGCTACAAGATGGTCGATTACACTGCCTGCAATCGGCGGCCCGGCCGGGGTTTCCGGCAGGCCGCCCGCCGCAAGGTCGATGCTGAACAGCGCCGCGCCGCCCGGCTCGGCCACCCATGCGGTGGTGCCGTTCATCACCAGCCCCCGCCGGTTGGCGCCCATCTCCCGGCTTTCCAGCGTGGTTGCAGGGTCGGCCACGCCGGCCGCCCAGGTCCGCACCTTGCCGTTTGTGCCGCTTACCATCACCAGCCGGCCGTCGCTGGCAAAGCCCATGGAAAGCTGGGTCGTGGCACCGGCCACCACCGCGCTGCGGTCTGCCCCCGCGCCAATCCCGCCCGCCGCATCGGGCGCAAACACATGGAGGGTGGCAGGGTCGCCCGCGGCAGCTGCCGGCCTTGTCGCCACCAGAACCTCGCCTGAAGGCGTGGCTGCCATCGCCACCGCCCGGTCCGCCAGCGCGAACGAGGCCTCGATCACATGGTTGGCCATGCTCACCTGATAGAGCGTCGCTGCCGGGTCGGCGGTCAGCGCAAACAGCCGCTGCCGGGGGGCATCGATTGCCACAAAGGCGGCATGGCCGATGCCGATCGTGGTCAGCCAGTCCAGCCGGGGGGCATGGAAGCGCGCTTCGGGCAGCGGCGCATCGACCCTCAGCTCGATTGCGAAGGATTCGAGAATCCGGTTCGGCGCGCACTGGGTGTCGTCGCAGCCGCATTCATCGAAAAGCACCGGAATTTCCTCGGTCGGGCACTCCCGGTACACAAGGCAGAACTGCAGCCGGTGGTCCTGGTCATCGCCGGCTTCCGCCAGCGCCCGCAGCGCCGGATGCTCATCGAGCACGATCGTCTCGGGCTCCACCACCAGAATGTCCTGCCCGCAGCAATCAACGGCACTGCCCGGCTCCAGAATGACCATGCGGTCGCGGCAGGCGGGGTTGGGGTGCTGCACAATATCCAGCCCGCACACCACGCCCACCCCGTGCAGCCGCTGGTGGTGCAGCCGCAGCTTCTCGCGGAAATAGCGCTGCTCGTCGGTAAAATCCCGCTCCACCAGCAGCTTGCCGGTAAAGTAATGGTTTCTGGTGGCGGCGTGCGGCATGCAGTTTTCGCAGCCGCCGCACCCGGCTCCATGGTCATGATGGTCGCTCATTGCCGTGCCTCCGAAACTGGCCGGGCCCGTCTGTCCGGTCTGGCAAGCCGCGCTGTGCGGCCGATCCTTGGGGTCGGCCCTGCCGGGCCGGCGGTCAGTACGCTGCCACGCCCGAGCGGCGTTGCGTCCAGCGTCACGCCTGCCGGCCAGCAGCCCACCACAGTGTCAA
>JBBQIP010000120.1:0-8255 GCA_038325045.1 Sphingomonadales bacterium | reverse complement strand
GAAGTCAGGCCAGTCGTCAAGTTGCCAATTCCAAAGCATGATTGATAAGACGCCTTTCTATCAATCACAAAATTGCACATATTGATTGATAAGACGAGTGCCAATCGATCGCCAAAAAGCAAAATGTCGCTTCGCGGGATTTTACAATCGAGGCTCTCGCACGACCCCGCCTAAAGTTCGCCAGCGGTGAACTAACAGCTGCGGTGAGCGGCAGCCTCTGGGCCGGTAGCAGAATGGCGGCTCAGGGCGAGCCGAGCAGGAAAGCTGCCGTGGCTGTTTCGTTAAGCGTCCCCGTGCGGACATCTGGCGAAGTGAACCTCCGCTTCACGCCTAAGCTCGATCGGCTATCGATCGATTGTCATGTAGGGCCCGAACTAAAAGTTGACCGTTGCGGTTAGGCCGAGGCGGAGAATTTCGTGCGGTTCGTGCTTATGGCGCCGCCGGTGTCTTGGCATCGAAGGCCGCCGCGCTGGCTGTGACCAACTCCGGCCTCCGCTCGGTCTTGCTGGCAACTTCCAGGCCAAGGCTCGGCTCCGCTTGCTGGGCGTAGCTGGCGAACGACACAGCCACGCAGAGAAGCAGGCTTGCAAGCAGATTGAACCTCATGGACCTTTTCTGCGTTGGAGGGCTGGGCTCAATCGAGCCGGATAGTGCGGTAGCGGCGCACGGCTGCCAGCCCGGCACCGCTGGCCAGCACCAGCAGCCATGCCAGAGCCGTCCAGGGCGGCGAACGTCTTGCCGGCGGGGCGAACTGTGGCAGCGCGGTCAATTGCTCGGTGGTCAAAAGGCGATCACCGGCAATCACGGCGTCAAGACTGGTCTTCACTTCAGCGAGGTAGTGAACCGCGGCGGTGCGATAGGCCTGAGCCGCGACGAGATCGGTACCGCTGGCGTGTGCCATGGCATCGCTGGCGATCAACGGCGGCGACAGTAAGGCCAGTCGGCTTGCCAACGCCTGCTGTGCGGCCAGCGCCTCGCTGAACCGAATGCTGACCGGGGCGACGGCCGCTTCTACCTTGGCATTGATGCCCACCCCGCGCGCCACGGATGCACGGCGTGCGTCGACTTCGCCCGATGCGAGATCGGGATGGTCAGTTTCCCACGCGGTGCTGGCATTGATTTCGGCACTGCGTGCCGCTGCAATTTCTGCAAAGCGCGACGGTGCGGGATGAAGGAGCTGCACATTGGCGGCAATCAGCGCCGGCATCACCAGCGTCAACAACGCCCATAACCCGACCAGTGCCAACGCTGCGGTCTCCGCCGTGATCTTGAGACTGTTGACCAGCAGCACCGCCGCCCACCACACCGCAAGGCTGAGCAGCGCGATCAAGGCCCATACCACGGCCGCTTCTGCGCGGCCGGGCACATCCGGCCCGGTGAGCAGCAGGACAAGCAGTGCCGTCAGGATCGGCACCGACACCAGTGCCAGCCGGGGCAGCGAGCGCGCTGCCAGCAGCCCGCCGACACTGCCCGCCTGTGCCAGTACCAGCCGTGCAGCGCCGCTGTCCCGATCGGCGGTGAACAGCCCGGCGCCAAGAGCGATCAGCATCAATGGCGCGATGACCACCGCCACAAACCCCAGATCAAGCTGGCCGCGCGCCAACCGCTCCGGATTTTCCAGGCTGGTGCGGCGGAACATCGTGTCGGTGCGCGCGCGGAGCCCGGCGCTGGCACTGTTCGGCTCGAAGGGGGCACGGCCCGCACTGGCATCGACCAATGGCGGCAGCGGCGCGATGATCGGCGTGCGCACTAGCAGCGGCAGCAACACGGCCAATGCGGGCGGCATTCCCTTGGCGATCTGCTCCTGCAACTTGGCGTCGGCCTCAGCGATTTCAGTGGCGGCGGCGGCACGCGCAGCCATCTGCTCAGCAAGGAGTGCGCGGCCATTGGCCACCGCCAGCGCCAGCACAGCAATCAGCAATGCCAGCACCATGAGCGCCAGCCGGCTGCGCAGCAGGAGCCGGATTTCGAGGGCAATAAGCCCCATCATACGCGCTGCCTCACCAAGCGGCGGCTGGCCATCACCAGCAGCAGCACGGCAATCCCGGCCCAGGCTGCCAGCGCCAGCAGATCGGGCACGATGCTGCCCAACACGCGGTTCAGCGGCATCGGGCGATAGGTGAAATCGGGAATCTGTTTCCACAGCGCTGCATCCGCCTTGTAGTCGAAGCCTTGCGTCCCGGCATGCTCGGCAAAATCGATATTGAGAATGCGGATGACCCGGCGCCGATGCGCCTCTGCCTGGGCCTGGAAATCCAGCTGGTGTGCCGTATCGGTGCCGGCCAGCGCCATCGATACATTCTGCAGCGGCACCAGCGGCGACAGCGGCGCCGTCCAGCGCATCACCTCATGCTGTTTGGCATATTGCGTTTCCAGCCCGGCCCAGACCCGGTCGAACACTTCGTCGCCATGGTCTTCCGACGCATTCAGCCGCAAGCCGTCGATGTTGACCGGCAGATCTTCCAGCCGGCTGACCTTGTATCTTGCCATCACCTCGGCTTCGAAAGCCCTGGCGCCCTCGCCTTCGAAAGGATCCGGCCCTTGGCGCAGCGCCGCCTGAATTTCAGTGGCAAAGCTGTTCGGATCGAGCACCGGTGCCAAGGCACCTGCCAGACCGGCGCCGGCCCGTGGCACCACGAGTGCTGCCAGCAGCCATAGCCCGATCAGCAGCAGCTGCGCCTGCGCCGCGTTCCGCAGCAGCGCCGACACTGCGATGGTGATCGCCGCCAGCAGCGCGAACCACAGGAAATACCCGGCCACCCACAGCAGCAGCGCCGCCGGCTGCACAGCACCTGCCAACGTGGAGGCGAGCACGGCGGCGCCCAGCAGCGGCAGCGCCAGCAGCGCTATGATGCGCGCGAGCCCGCCCAGCTTGGCCGGCACCAGCCCGCCCGGCCTCGCACCGCTGGCCAGAATCATCCGCAGCGTGCCGCGTTCCCGCTCGCGCGCCACCATGCCAGCGCCGATCACGAAGATCAGCAGCGGCATGATCGTCTGCATCACCCAAGCCGCGCTGAAACTGCCGAGATCAAGCCCGGTGGCGAGATCCTCCATTGGCCGCGCCTGCGCCGGGTTGCGGTTGTGCGCCTCCATCCACACTGCTGAGCCGGCATAGGGCGTCACGCCGGGATCGAGCAGCGCCATCGGCGCCAGCGGGCGCAGCGCCCAGAAGGAAAAATGTGCTGCACTGTGCGGATTGCGCGCGCCCTGGCCTTCCCATGTTTCACGGTCTGCCGCGATGGTGGCGATGCGGTCGGCTTCATGGGATGCCACCTTCGCCCAGGCGGTAAGCACGGCGGCCAGTGCCAGCAGCGTGACCAGCGCCGCCATAAGCACCAGCCGCCGGTCGCGGCGAAATTCCAGCCAGTCCTTGCCGGCCATGGACAGGGAAAGGCCGGCCACGCTCATGCTGCACGCTCCGCCATATGAGTGAGGTAAAGGCTTTCAAGCTCCGGCCCCGAAAGTGCTGCAGGATCGACTGTCTCGATCAGCCGGCCATGACGCATAATGCCGATGCGTGTCGCCACATCTTTGGCGCGGAAGATATCATGCGTGGAGACCAGCAGCGCCGCTCCGTCTGCCGCTGTTTCGCGCAACACGGTCACCAGATCGTTGGCGGCAGCAGGATCAAGCCCCGAGAGTGGTTCATCCAGCAAAATTGCTTTTGCGCCCTTCATCAACGCAATGGCCAGTCCCAGCTTTTGCCGCATGCCCTTGGAATAATCGCCTGCCGGCCTGCTGATGGCGCCAGCAGGAAAGCGCAGCCGGTCCAGAATGGCATCGCGCTCGTCCGCGCGTGGCGCTTGCCCGGCAAGCTGCGCAAAAAACGCCAGATTTTCCGCCCCTGACAGGCTGGGGTAGAGGCTCACCACCTCAGCGACGTAGCCCAGCGCTGCGCGCGCCGCTGCTGGATCCGCCGCCACATCATGCCCCGCCACCAGCGCCTGGCCGGCCGTGGGCGCGGTGAAGCCCAGGAACAGATTGAGCGTGGTCGTTTTGCCCGCACCATTGGCACCGAGCAAGCAAAGCGTCTCGCCAGCGGCCACGTGCAGGGTCAACGCATCGAGCGCCAAGACATCGCCGTAGCGTTTGCTCAGGCCACGGGCTTCCAGCACAGCGGTCATGCATCAAGGCCCTTCGGTTCGGCAGAGTTGATTACCAGCACCAGCCGGCGTTGGCCGGTGCCGGCGATCGGCGGGGAGCGGTGGATGATCGGCGCGTCGGTCCAGCGGCGGCCCTTGAACAGCGCCACTTCACCAGCAAAAACGGCCCGCACATCGAGCCGCTCCACGGGCACGCCGGCGGCAAGATCGGCTGCATCGGCGTTGGACAGCCACTGGGTGCCCGGCCCGGCATAGCTGCTGATCAGCCGCGCGGTGACATAGTCGGCGTGAAACTTCTTGCAGGCATCGCCGGTGATGATCTCCAACCGGATAGAGACGCGGCTCTCCTGCATGATGCTGGCAAACTGCGTGGCCAGCTTGGCGATATCGGCCGCCAACAAAGGGACCGGGGCCCAGTCAGCTTCGGCAAAGGCGTGGCCGATGACGTCGTTGAGCGTCGCCACGTCCGCATCGAACAGGATGCACCCGTCCTGAGCCAAGAGCGCCTGCGCCTCGGCTGCCAGTCCCGGCAAAAGCTGGCGTCCCCAGACTGCAAGGTTGATGTCAGCATCCCGGATGGTCGCCAGCACGGCCGGATCGCGGCGCGACTGGACATGGTCTGGCTGGGCAAACAGCGCGTGGGCGATAGCGTTCATGCGGCCACCTGCTGGCCCCAGGCCGGGAACGGGTCGGGCAGCTTGGCCCAGAGATTGGGCGCGAATGCTTTCTCCTTGACCAGACAGGCATCAAGCCTGCGGCGGATGGCGGCTTCATCCAGATCAATGCCGATGAACACCAGTTCCTGCCGCCGGTCCCCCCACAGCACGTCCCAATTGGTCTTCATCATCCGGGAAAATTCTTCAGACGCGGGCCAATGATCCTTGGGAATAGCAGCCCACCAATGGCCCATTGCCTGATTAGTCACCTGAGCACCTGCCTGGCTCATTTCGCCCACCCAATCGGGCCTGGTGGCGATCCAGAAATGGCCCTTGGCCCGCACGACCCCCGGCCAGCTTTCATTGAGAAAGGCGCGGAACTTTGCCGGATGGAAGGGCCGGCGGGCACGATACACAAAGCTCTCGATGTCATAGGTCTCGCTTTCAGACGCATGGTCGGCAAAGCCGTAGAGCTCCTTCGCCCAGAGCGGGTGGGTCTCGGCCTTGCCTTCCGCAAACAGGCCAGTGTGCAGCACGCTGGCCAAGGCCACCCGGCTGTGATTGGCTTCCACCAGCCGGGCATCGGGATTGAGCGCGCGCACCAGCTTGCGCACCGTGTCAGGCTCCGGGCTTTCGTCGATCTTGTTGAGCACAATCACATCGGCAAATTCGATCTGCTCAACGAGCAGCCCCACAAGGCTGCGCACATCGCCCTCGCCGGCCACTTCGCCGCGATCGGCCAGAAAGTCGCTGCTGGAATAGTCCTTGAGCAGATTGGCGGCATCCACCACCGTCACCATCGTGTCGAGCCGAGCAACATCGGACAGGCTCTCGCCCTCTTCATCCTCGAAGCTGAAAGTTGCCGCCACTGGCAGCGGCTCGGAAATGCCGGTCGACTCGATCACCAGCGCATCAAAGCGCCCGGCTTCGGCCAGCGTGCGTACCTCTTTGAGCAGATCATCTCGCAGCGTGCAGCAGATGCAGCCGTTGGTCATTTCCACCAGCGTCTCCTGCGTCTGGGAGAGCGCCGCCTCGCCGCCGCGCACCAGATCGGCATCGATGTTCACCTCCGACATATCGTTGACGATCACCGCCACCCGCCGGCCCTCGCGATTGGCCAGGATATGGTTGAGCAGCGTGGTTTTCCCCGCGCCCAGAAAGCCCGACAGGACCGTAACGGGCAAACGTGTGTCTTCGGAATTGGGCATCTTGATTGGCCTTGTTTATGTTATGTTATGATGTATTATAACACACGCAAGCTGAGTCAAGTGGCCGCTTCGTCGACGAACAGGGAAATTTGCTGATGTTGAGTTCAAGACTGGCCCTTGCGGCCCTGCTGATGGCCGCCCCGGTTCATGCTGCCGATGCGGCAGATGACGACAACCAGATTGTGGTCACCGCACAGCGACAGGCCTACCGCGGCGATTTCACGTTGAAAGAAACCCCCCAATCCATTCAATTAATCCCGGAGACATGGATCGATAACAATGCCTTGACACGCTTGACAGACGTGCTTGATCTATCAGCCTCGGTATCACGGCAGAATAATTTCGGCGGCCTCTGGGACGCCTATGCCGTGCGCGGCTTTGCGGGTGACGAGAATTTGCCGTCGGGCTATCTGGTGAACGGCTTCAATGGCGGGCGCGGATTTGGCGGCGCGCGCGATGCTGCGGGCATTGAGCGCGTTGAGATCCTAAAAGGCCCCAATGCAGCCTTGTTCGGGCGAGGGGAGCCGGGCGGCACCATCAACATCGTTACCAAACGCGCGGATTTCAACAATCGCGGACGGCTGAACCTGCTGGCGGGCAGCTTCGATCGCCAGCGCGTCGATGCCGATGTCAATATCGCGACGGGCGATGTGCTGGCGGTGCGACTGGTTGGCTTTTATGAGGACGCAGGCAGCTTTCGCGAGACCGTGCGCAGCAACCGTATCGGCTTTCTGCCATCGGTACTCGTCAAGCTCGGGCCGGATACCAGCCTGACCTATGATCTGGAGCTCTCCCGCACCGAGGCCGATTTCGATCGCGGCACTGTGGCCATCGGCGGTGTGCTTGGCCTTGTTCCGCGTGAGAATTTCTTCGGGGAACCCGGTGATGGCCCGGTCGAGGCCGACGCGACCGGGCATCAGCTGCAATTGCAGCATGATTTCGGCGGCGACTGGAGCTTGCTGCTCGGCACACAGTATCGCGAAACCCGGCTGGAGGGTTTCGCGACCATGGCCGAGTTGGCCGGATCGCGGCAGCGTTTGGGGCGCGACGGGCGCTCGCTCTCCCGTCAACGCCGCTCAACCCTGTATGAGGGGGAACATTTCGTGGCGCGCGGCGAGGTTGCAGGGCGGTTCGAAACTGGCACGCTCCAGCACCGTGTGCTGGTTGGCGCAGATTATGACAGCTTTGATAACAGCCAGCTGTTCCTGCGCTTCCGTCCGCCCGCAATCGGACCCGCGACAACACCAATGCAGAGCAACGATATCGACATCTTCGACCCGGTTTACGGGCGCTTCCCGCTGCAAACACCCGGCCCGCAGACCGATCGGCTCGACCAGCAGCGCGCGTTCGGGGTGTATTTTCAGGATCAGATCATTTTGAGCGACCGGGTTCAGCTGCGCTTTGGTGGCCGCTACGACAGCTTTGAGGTGAGCACGCTGAACCGCGCCGACAACAGCAGCAACACGCGGACCTACCGCCGATTCAGCCCGCAAGCCGGGATTGTGTTTGAAGCCAGTGATGCGGTTTCGCTCTATGCCGCTTATGGACAGGGCTTTCGCGCCAATCTGGGCGCAACATCGGCGGGCACCTTGTTCGACCCGGAAATTTCGAAATCTGCCGAGGCCGGGGTGAAGTTCGATCTGCTTGGGGGCAAGGTGCAAGGCACTGTGGCCGCCTTCACGCTTTCGAAATCCAATGTGCTGGCGGCCGATCCGGACAATCCCGGCTTTTCACTGCCCATCGGGCAAGCGCGCAGCCGTGGGTTGGAAGTTGATGTTGCGGGAACCCTGCCCGGCGATGTCGACCTGTGGTTTTCCTATGCCTATGTCGATGCCGAAGCCCGCAACGATGTGGCAGACCTGAACTTCGGTTTTGCCATCCGCGCCGGGGACCCTTTGCTCAACATACCCCGCCACAGCCTTAATCTGCAGGCCAGCAAAGGCTTTGACATTGGCAGTTTGAAGCTGAAATTGGGCGGCGGTGTGCAATATATCAGCGAGCGGTTGGGGGCGACTGGCACCAGTTTCATGCTGCCAGCTTACACGCTCGCCCGGCTGTTTGCTTCAGTCGAGGTAACGCAGAATATCGAGGTGTTCGCCGACGTGACCAATCTGTTCAATACCACTTACTATACCAACAGCTTCAACGATCTGTGGGTCCAGCCGAGCATGCCGCGTGCAGGGTCGGTGGCCGTGCGGCTGCGCTACTGATGGTGGCCGCTGTGCCATTGGCGATTGAGGCCCTTACTGTCACACGCGGGGATCGGCGGGTGCTGGATGGTCTGTCGC
>JBBQIP010000119.1:0-8272 GCA_038325045.1 Sphingomonadales bacterium | reverse complement strand
GTGTGACGGACAGTTCGAGGATCTGCCGGCCAGGCACGCCGATATGCGGGCTTTGGTACAGCCAGGCCTTGGTCGCAGGCGATGGCAAGCCGCCGAACTTGCCGGTGACGGTCAATTTCTTGCCCGCGATAGTTGCGGTCGCATCGCCCCGGCCGGCGATAAAGGCCTTGGTCTCGTCATCGAGCGGCATCGGCCCGAGGCTCGCCTGATAATCAGCCGCCGCCGCTGGCACGGCAATGGCGAGGGTCATCAGCAGCAACAACCTGGCAGTCAAGACTGTCTCCCCCCGATGGCGTGACGTTCAAGCGTCCGTTCTCATGACCACGGGGGAAGATGGTCTGATCGATCTGCCAAAACAAGCCTGAATCGGGTGCAGCCGTGCTGCTGCCAAAGTGCAAGACGATCGCCAATGTGCCTTGCCCGGCTTGGATAACCGCCAGAAATTATGCATCGTCAGCGTCGTGGCGCTGCAATGTCCGGTTGGGCATTACAGCGATGGCCCGGATTGAAATGTGCCGCGTCCGGGGCATGAGATTGACAGGTCCTGCCCCTAACGCGTTTCCGGCAAGGCAAATACTTCCAGTTCGCCAGTCGTGACCGGAGAGCCGAGATAGGCACCGCCGGCCGAAATTACCGCAACATATTGGCGGCCATTTCGCCCCTCATAGGTGATCGGCGTGGCATGGGCGGCCGCGCCGAGTTTGACTGTCCATAGCTCCTTGCCGGATTTGCTGTCGAAGGCGCGGAACCGTGCATCATCGGCGGCACCGATGAAAACGATGCCCCCCGCTGTCGCAACCGGGCCGCCGACATTGGGCCGGCCGGTTGCCTGCAGCGCGGGCGGCAAGCTGTCGGTAATGCCGAGCGGCACGTGCCACGCTATGGTTCCCCGGCTGATGTCCACAGCGGTGAGTTCGCCCCACGGCGGCTGCTGGCAGGGCATCGACTTGCCCTGCGCGAACCAGGTTGAGCCGGCGCTGATGTTGCGCCAGTTGCCGTTCGCATCCTGGCCCATCTGTTCGATGCTGCCGACATTGTTGGTGTTGATGATGAAATAGCCGGTTGCCGGATCAAAAGCGCCGCCGCCCCAATTGGGACCGCCGCCACTGCCGGGAAAGCGAATGACCGGGTGATCCCCGCGCAAGGGTTCAAACGGCACAGCGAAGGTCGCAGCCTCCGTCCGCACCCGGTCGAGGCAATATTGCTTATGCTCGGGTGTCAGCGTTGCGATGTCGTCAATTGTCATCGCCTGCCGCACCAGCGGCGGCGGTGCCGAAGGAATGGGCTGCGTGGGCCAGGCTGTCTCGCCGGGCAACGAGCTGGCCGGCATCGGAACTTCCTGCACATCATAAACCGGTTTGCCGGTTACCCGGTCGAGAATGAAGACATGGCCGCTCTTGGTGATCGCGACGATGGCCGGGATTATCTGGTCGCCGCGCTTCACGTCCATGAGCGTTGGCTGGGTGGGCATATCAAGGTCCCAGATGTCATGATGCACCGCCTGAAAATGCCAGCGATACTTGCCCGTGCGCGCATCCACCGCGACCAGCGAGTTCGAGAACAGGTTCGCCCCCGGGCGGTCGATGCCGATCCGGTCATAGGTCGGCGCGCCGAAGGGCAGATATACGAGCCCCCGCTGCTGATCGACGGTCATCAATGTCCAGACATTGACGCCGGATCGGCGCACATCGCCGCCACCTTGCCACGTCTCGTGGAACGGCTCGCCCGGACGCGGGATCGAATGGAATGTCCAGAGCAGCTTGCCCGTGCGGGCGTCCCAGCCGCGCACATCGCCGCTGCTGCCCAGTGCTGGCGACTCCTGCAATTTGGAGCCGGTTATCAGCACATCCTCGTACATTATCGGCGCGCTGTTGATCGAATGGGCTTCCTGCGTTCCGTTCATCACCTCGGGAGTCTTGAGATCGATCGTCTCGAAACCTTTCGCCAGCACCCCGGTCGCGAGGTCGATGGCGAGCAATTTGCCCGACATCGTGCCAACAAAAATACGCGGCCCGGTTTTCTGGTCGCCGGCCCAATATTCGATACCGCGCCCGCCAACCCGTTCTTCGCCGGGCAGGGAATAGCTCCAGCGCACAGCGCCGGTATCGCCGTCAAGCGCCACCACCTTGCCATAGGGTGTCGCGAGATAGAGGACGCCATTGATCGCCAGAGGCGTCATGTTGCTGAACAAAAACCGGCTTGTACCGCTGTCTGCCGGCTTGAGCGCAAAGCGCCAGGCGGAGGCGAGGCTGCCGACATTGCCGGCAGTGATCTGCCGCAGCGGCGAATAATGCGATCCGGCGACATCGCGCCCATAGCTGTGCCAATCGCCGGCGGGCACCTCGGACAGCGCCGGCGTGGGCAGGCTGGCAGAGCCTAGCGCCAGCAAGGTGACGGCGCGCAACGCGCCCGATGTGTTCACCCGCATAGAATGGCCCCCATGATCTCGGATGGCAGCAGCCACCGCAGTTCACACACAATAATAGCCGGCCATCATACGGCAAGCGCAGCTTATTCCGGCGGCACGAATACGATCGATGCCGGGCTGGGGATCGCAACGGCGCGCCCGCTGGCCTGCAGCATGCCGGTCGCTGCATCGACCTTGAATGTGGTGATCGTATCGCTGTGCTGGTTGAGCGCGAACAGGAAACGTTCCGCAGGGTCCAACGCCAGGGTTCGAGGGTGCGCGCCACCGGTCCCGACGTTGCCCATGCGGGTCAGGCTGCCATCGGGAGCGGCGGCGAATACTGCAATCGAATCGTGCCCGCGGTTGGCCGCGTACAGCCTTTTTCCGTCGCGGGTGATGAGCAGCTCCGAGGTCTGGTTGCGCTCGGTGAAGGTGGGCGGCAGCGTCGAGATTCGCTGCTGTCCGGCCAGCCGGGCCGCCCCTGCGCTAACGCTGAATTTCGCGACACTGAGCATCGAATCGCGTTCCGACAAATTGTAGAAAAAGCGGTCATCGGGGGAGAAAACGAAGTGCCGCGGAAACGCGCCGCCCGGCACGGCAAAGGATGGCGGGTTATTGGCGAGCAACGTTCCCCTCGTCTCGTCCAGCCGCCAGAAGAACACCCGGTCCAGCGCCGCCTCATTGGCCACCACGAATTGCCCGCCGTGATCGGCGCCGACCATGTGAACGCGGCCTTCCGGCGTTCCTGAAAAGGTTTTTTCAACATCGGTTGCAGGGCCGAGCGAGCCATCGGCGCGGATTGGCAACACGGCAACCGAGCCACCACCATAATTGGCTGCGAACAGATAATTGCCCGATCCGTGAACCGCGAGCGAAACGGGCGAGCCGCCGGTCGGCGTGCTATTGAGGAGCGTCAGTGCCCCGGTCGCCTGGTCGATACGAAAGGCGGACACGGTGCCGTTCCGGGTCTCGTTCGCCGCGTAGAGCATGTCACGGCGCGGGCCCAGAACCAGCCAGGTTGGGGACAAGGTGCGCGCCGCAAGCCGAGGCTCGCTCATCGCTCCCGTCACATCATCGACTTCGGCCACATAGATGCCGAGGCCATGCGTGAAATCGGGGGTCGATGGCGCCCGCGCCGGCGCGGGCGCAGCGGTTGGATTGGGGGTGTAGGTGCCGATAAAAACCCGGACCGGCCGCGCCTGCCCCTCACCAGCCAGCGTCAAAATGGCGAGTGCCAGTCCGGCGGCCCCCAAATTCGATGCCCTGCACATCAGTTCCTCCCCGGATCTGACCGATCGTCCCATTCGGGCTATCATCATGCAAGCGGCTGATCATCCCATTCCTTTCCGCGCCGCAATGCGGCACCGGATCCTGAGCTCGGCCCGAGCCTTCAGCATGGACGAACAGCGGCGCTCGATGGACGAAGTGCGCATCAAGCGGATGCGTCTATCTGCACATGCTTGAAACAGGCCCGGCGCCGCGCTGCGGAGGTACCAGCAATTGCCGCTTGCCTTTTTGATAATAGGTCGCAATAAAGATGAAATTGCAAGTCATTATCGAGAGTCTCCATGCGTTCATCTTTTCTCCTGTCAGCGGCGCTTCTCCTCCTGCCTGCGGCTGCGCACGCTGCTGAAGGGGAGGGTGAAGCTGCTGATGCAGCGTCCGAAATCATAGTCTCGGCGGCGCGCACCAGCCTGCCGATAACTGCCCTGCCGCTCACCGCCAAAGTTATCGACCGCGAGGCGCTGCAACGCCAGCTCCAGATATCCGGCTCGGTTGTCGATGCCATTGCGGCACTTACGCCCAGCTTTTCGCCTTCGCGCCAGAAGCTGACAGGCCAGGGCGAAACGTTGCGGGGACGTTCACCGCTGTTTGCCATCGACGGCATTCCGCAAACCGCGCCCCTGCGGGACGGCTCGCGCGATGGGTTCACCATCGATCCCTTCTTCATCGACCGGGTTGAGCTTATCCTCGGTTCCAACGCGCTGCAGGGCATTGGCGGGACCGGCGGCGTGATCAACCAGGTGACGGTATCCGCACCGGATGAGGATGGCTGGAGCGGGCGCACCATCCTGCAGGGAACCGCCGAGAATGGCTGGCGCGGAGACGGCTTTGGCGGCAAGGCCGGTGCCTTGATCGCCAACCGCTCGGGCGCCTTTGATGTGGTTGTCGGCGCGGCTTTTGAGCGGCGCGGCGTATTCCGCGATGCCAATGCCCGCCGCGTGGCGCCCGACGGCACACAGGGCGACTTGCTGGATTCGCAAAGCTTCAGCCTGTTCGCCAAGGTTGGCGTCGCCCTGGGCGAAGGGGTGCGCCTCGAAGCCATGGGCCAGCGTTTTGACCTGCGGGGCGACGGCGATCTGATACCCGTCGCGGGCAACCGGCTGACCGGAGTGCCGGCCACGGGCGCACCCGGTGTGGTGCCGGGCGAGGCGCCGCAGAATGTGGCCGAAACCTTGTCGCTCACCCTGACCGCCGACGATCTGGCTGGCGGGGCGTTGCGCGTCCGCGGTTTCTGGAACCGCACGGCCGACATTTACGGCGGCGGCACGTTTGCGGATTTTCAGGATCCGGCGATCGCGCCGCTCGGCACCTTGTTCGACCAGTCCCAGAACAAGAGCCGCAAATGGGGCGTGAACAGCAGCTGGGAGCGCGGCCTTGGCCCGCTGAACCTTGTGCTCGGCGTTGACCTGTTGAACGATTCCACGGTGCAGATTCTGGCAGCAACCGACCGAGCCTGGGTGCCGCCGACTGATTTTCGCAGCATAGCACCCTTCGCCCAGGCCAATCTGAAGCTGTTCGATGGCAAGGTGCGGCTCGCGGGTGGCTTGCGCTGGGAGAATGTGCGGATCGACATTCCCGATTATACGACGCTCTGGTTCTATGGTCCGCAACAGGTGGGCGGCGGCACCCCGGGCTTCAACCGCGTCCTGCCCAATGGTGGCATTGTGGTGGAGCCGATCCCCGGCATCCGGGCCTATGCGAGCTATGCACAAGGCTACACCGTGCCCGATGTGGGGCGCATAACCCGCGCCATCCGCACGCCCGGTATCGATCTCGATGAATTTCTCGATATCGCGCCGGTTACCGCTGATAACCGCGAAATCGGCCTTGAGGTGAAGCAAGGCCCGATCGATGCCAGCGTCACCTATTATTGGTCCAATAGCGACCAGGGCCAATTGCTTGTGCTGGTCGGCGATGTGTTCGAGGTGCAGCGCCAGCGCATCGAAATCTCCGGGCTCGAGATCAATGTGTCGACAGCCACGCCGATCGAGGGGCTTCGGCTTGGCATCGGCTATGCGCATTTGAATGGCCGGGTAGATACGACCGGCAACGGCGTGGTGGATTCCGACCTCGACGGCGCGAACATCGGCCCCGACCGGCTGAACCTTTCCGCTGATTGGGCGATCGGCCCGGTGGCTTTGCGGCTCCAATCCCGCACGCATTTCGCGCGGAGGTTCGACGGGGCTGCCGATCGGCGCAATGATTTCGATGGCTATCATGTTCTGGACGGCGTTGTGGCGGTGCAGACCAAATGGGGCCAGCTCAGCCTTTCGGGCCAAAATTTGCTGAACACGCAATATATCGACTTTAACAGCGACACCCAGCGTCCTGCTGATAATCTGCGCTTCTTTGCCGGGCGCGGGCGCAGCGTGACACTCGGCTGGCTCGGGAGTTTCTGATGCGCGCAGGGCTTGGTCTCATTCACCGCTGGCTGGGCGCATTTGTAGGGCTGGGGCTGGCTGTCCTCGGCCTTTCGGGCACCTTGCTGCTCTGGAAGCCATTTTGGGTGAATGTCGCGCAGGTGCCGCGCCGTGCTACCGAGGCGGAGACGCTGCGCCTTGTCGATGTCGCGCAAACGCTTGGCGCAACGCATGTCACGCTCCCATCCGCCGAATTTGGCGTGGCGCAGGCTGGCCTGCCCGGCGGCGGCGGGGCCTATCTTTCGCATGACGGCCAGCTTCTCACGCGCTGGACCAGCGTGTGGGACCGCCCGGAAACTTTTTTGTTCGACCTCCACCACCATCTGCTGATGGGCCATGACGGCGAAATCATCAGCGGCTGGCTCGGACTGGCTGCCATCCTGTTTGTTATCACCGGGTTGATTCTGTGGTGGCCAACGAGGCGGACCTTCAAATGGCGCGCGGTGCCGTCGCGGCTCTCCCGGCCGGCGATCATTCGCCATCACCGCGATATCGGCGTGCTGCTGGCGCTTCCCATCCTGTTCACTGCGGCGACCGGCGCGCTGATGGTGCTGAAGCCGCTGTCAAATGCCGTGCTCGGTGCGCTTTCATCTACGCAGGCGATGGAAGAGTGGCAGGCCAAGCCGCCTGCTGCCACCGCTGGCACGGCAGACTGGCCGCGTGTGCTGGCCTCCTTTCGTAAAGAGTTTCCGCAAGCCGAGGCGCGCATTGTCATCTGGCCGAAGAAAGAGGCAGACGCTTTTCAGATCCGGGGGCGGCAACCATCCGAGTGGCACCCCAATGGTCGCACTGTGCTTTGGCTGGATGGGAGCGGCGGTGTGGTGGCTGCGCGGGATGCCCCGGCTGCGCCGCTTGCGGCACGGGCACAGCAAGCGCTTTATCCGCTGCACTCCGCTCGAATGGCCGGGAGCAGCACCGCGCTGTATCTGCGCATAATCCTGACATTGGCCGGGTTGGGGCTGACGCTTTTGGGAAGTCTGGCGGTCATGAGCTTCTGGCGTGAGCGCATTCCCCGCGAGAAACGACAGCTGGCGGGAATCTGATTCAGGCTGAAGCGTTCAGGGCGGCGACCTTAATTCTGATATCGAACGCTTTCGTGTCTTCGTGCGGCCTGTGTGCAAGCCTTTGTTACGAGCCGCTGACCGCTTTCGGCCGCAAACCGCGATAGGCATGCCAGGTAGCATGGCCTAGCAGCGGGAAGATGAGCACAAGCCCGAGGAACGCCGTGGCCGCGCCCAGGGCAAACAGGAACAGCACAATCGCACCCCAGGCAATGCATACCCCGCGATTTGCCCAAACCGTCGCCATGCTCGTCCCCAGGGCGGAGAGCGCATCAGTCTTCTCCTCCAGCAGCATCGGCACGCCGATCATGCTGATGGCAAAACCAAAGCCTGCAAACAGCGCGCCTGCCGCGGTTCCAATGATGAGAAGCCCCCATCCTTCGGAGGTGAATAGCAGCATAGGAAGGATGTTCCCGGACGCCGGGAACGGCAGCAGGCCGAAAAACAGTGCATAAATAAGCACGCCGGCGCGCATCCAGAGCAGCATCAGGCCCAGCAACAGCACACCCATGAACAAGGTCTGATAGCCAGACCCGGGTTTGACAATAAGCATCTTGAAGAGGCCGATTGACCGCCCTTGTTCCAGATACCGGCTTTTTTCATATAGCCCCACGGCCACAGTCGGGCCGATGATCATGAACCCGGCGAGGGCCGGAAACAGGATATAATCAATGCTGAACACATAAAGCGCCGCCACAATGGCTGCCGAAACAAGCGCTACGCCCAGACCATAGGCCAGGCTGGGCAGCGGGTTGATCCAGAGGTCGCGCCACCCCGCGCGCAGCCAGCCAAAGGTTGCAGACCATGGCAGATGCCGCGCCCGCAAATTGGGGCGCGGCAGCGGGGCTTCTACATCGGGAATGAAATCGTCCGGTATGCCCGGTTCCGGCGCTACCTTGCCCATAGCCTCAACATGCCTGCTTGGCAGCGCGCAGCATCGCTGGCTGGTCACCATCCGTCGGCGCCACGCACGCCGGCATCGATTCAAATGACACCATCACCAGATGCACATTGGCCGCAAAAAACACCACCAGCACCACGCCGGCAACGAGCAGCCAGCGCTGACGCGACCAGGAAGCTGTCAAATGCTTCACAACCCT
>JBBQIP010000118.1:0-8311 GCA_038325045.1 Sphingomonadales bacterium | reverse complement strand
GGTTGCGGTGGTCACGCTCGATACCGGCCGGCTGTTCCCCTCCACCTATGCGCTGTGGCAGCAGACCGAGGATCGGTACGGCCTGCGCATCAAGTCCGTGCAGCCCGGCGGCGATGCGGTGGCGGCGTATGTGGCGCGCTGGGGCATCAACGGTTTTTACACCGCACGCGAGGCCCGGCTCGCCTGTTGCGAGGCCCGCAAGGTGGAGCCGCTGGGGCGCGCGCTCGCTGGCGCTGCGGGGTGGATCACCGGCCTGCGCGCCGACCAGTCGGGTGCGCGCGGCGATGTAATGCTCGCCAGCCGGGACCATGCGCACGGCCTCACCAAGTTCGCGCCGCTGTTCGATTGGTCGCGCGGTGCCGTGGTGGCAGCGTGCGAGCAACTGCAGGTTCCGGTCAATCCGCTCCACGCGCAGGGGTTTGCCTCGATAGGCTGCGAGCCCTGCACGCGCGCCCTTGCCCCCGGCGAGCCCGAGCGCGCCGGGCGCTGGTGGTGGGAGCAGGACGAGGCGAAGGAATGCGGGCTGCACGTCGGCGTCGATGGCCGGCTGGTGCGAAGCAGCGCGCCATGAGCAGCCAGGCCTTCCCCGCCGCCCGGCTGAGCCATCTCGAGCAGCTCGAAGCAGAGAGCATCGAGATCATGCGCGAGGTGATCACCGAGGCCGAGCGGCCGGTGATGCTCTATTCGATCGGCAAGGATTCAGCCGTGATGCTGCGGCTGGCGCAAAAGGCCTTTTACCCCGCGCCGCCGCCGTTTCCGCTCCTGCACATCGATACCACCTGGAAGTTCCGCGCCATGTATGCGCTGCGCGACCGGGTTTCGGCCGATACCGGCATGCAGCTTATCGTCCACCGCAATGCGGAAGCCGAACGGCTGGGCATCAACCCGTTCGATCACGGCGCGCGCCATACCGACATGTGGAAGACCGAAGGCTTGAAACAGGCGCTCGACCTTCACCGTTTCGATGTCGCCTTCGGCGGCGCGCGGCGCGACGAGGAGAAGAGCCGCGCCAAGGAACGGGTGTTCAGCTTCCGCTCCGCAAGGCACCGCTGGGACCCCAAGAACCAGCGGCCGGAGCTGTGGAACCTCTATAATCTGCGCAAGAACCCCGGTGAAACGATCCGGGTGTTCCCGCTCTCCAACTGGACCGAGCTCGATATCTGGCAATATATCGCGGCGGAAAACATCCCCATCGTGCCGCTGTATATGGCAGCCCCGCGCCCCATAGTGGAGCGGGACGGCGTGATCCTGATGGTCGATGATGACCGCTTCCGGCTGCGGCCGGGCGAACAGCCGGTGCTGCGTTCGGTGCGCTTTCGCACGCTCGGCTGCTATCCGCTCAGCGGCGCGGTGGAGAGCGAGGCCGCGACGCTCGCCGAAGTCATCCGCGAAACCTTCACCGCCCTCACCTCCGAGCGGCAGGGCCGGGTGATCGACCGTGATGACGGCGCGCAGAGCATGGAACGCAAGAAGCAGGAAGGCTATTTCTGAAATGCCTGCAGCTTCCGAATTGGCCGTAGCACCGGGCCGCTCGCCGCAGCCGGTATCGGCAAGCGAAGCGCAGGCGCGCGACGAGGTTGCCCGGCATTTTCGCGCCACCGAGCAGAAATCGCTGCTGCGGGTCATCACCTGCGGCTCGGTCGATGATGGCAAATCCACCCTGATCGGCCGGCTGCTCTACGATTCGAGCGCGCTCTACGATGATGAACTGGCCGGGCTGGCCCGCACCGGCGAAGGCGCCATCGATCTGGCATCGCTGGTCGATGGCCTTGCCGCCGAACGCGAACAGGGCATCACCATCGATGTCGCCTACCGGTTCTTTTCCACCCGCAGCCGCAAGTTCATCATCGCCGATACCCCGGGGCATGAACAATATACCCGCAACATGGTCACCGGCGCCTCCACGGCCGATCTCGCCATCATCCTCATCGATGCGCGCAAGGGGGTGCTGCCGCAAACCCGGCGGCACAGCATGCTGGTCAATCTGCTCGGCATCCGCGAACTGGTGCTGGCGGTGAACAAGATGGACCTGATCGGCCATGACGAGGCCCGGTTCAACGCCATCGTCGATGCCTATCGCAGCTTTGCCGATACTGTCGGCATCGCGCGTTTCACCGCCATTCCGATGTCGGGACTGAACGGTGAAAACGTCATCCAGCCGGCGCAAACCATGCCCTGGTACCGCGGGCGAACGCTTATCGATCATCTCGAATCGGTGTCAGCCGCCGCGCCGCCGCACGATGAACCGATGCGAATGGCCGTGCAGTGGGTCAACCGCCCGGACCAGGATTTCAGGGGCTATGCCGGCCGCATCGCCAGCGGCCAGGTCGCGGTGGGGGACAAGGTGGCGGTGCTCCCCGCCGGCAGCCGCGCCACGGTCGAGCGGATCGTCACCCATGACGGCGATCTGGCCCGGGCCAGCGCCGGCCAGTCGGTCACCCTGGTGTTTGCCGAAGCCGTCGATTGCGCGCGCGGAGACCATATCGTTGCCGATGCAGCAGTGCGCACGGCGCCGGCAAGCGCGCTGGCAGCAACGCTGGTCTGGATGGCAGATGCGCCGCTGGTGCCGGGCCGCAGCTACTGGCTGAAGACCGGCACCCAGATGCTCACCGCCACCATAGGCGCACCGCATTCGGTGCTCGATATCGAGGCGATGCAGGCGCGCACCGCCCCCACCCTCGGGCTGAACGACATCGGCGAGGTGGAGATCGAGCTGGACCGCGCCGTCCCGCGTGTTCTCTACAGCGAAAGCCGCACGCTCGGCGGCTTCATCCTCATCGACAAGCTTACCAATGGCACGGTCGCTGCGGGGCTGATCCGGTCCTTCCCCGATCGCGCCGATGCCCGGCCCCCGGAAGCTCCCGGCGGCGCTATCGAATGGATCGCGCCTGCCTGGCCGGGGTCGGACAGCTGGGCGCAGGCGCGCTCCGCCAGCTTCCGCTCGCTGGGCCGGCCATCCATCCTGCTCGATGCGCCGGCGCTCAGGCGCGGAATCGCCGCCGATGTGGCGCAGGATGCCGCCGGGCAGGAAGAGCTGCTCCGCCGCGCCCGCGCCGCAGCCGTGCTGATGTGCAGCGCCGGGATGCACGTGATCGTGGCAATCGGCGCCACCCCCGAACAGGCCTATCCCGGCCGCATCATCGGCGAAGACCCCGGCGCCGATCCGCAAGCCACCGACTGGGTGATCTGAGCCTAACCGCGCCGCGCCGCGAAAAACCCCCTCAGCAACGCCGCCGAGGCCTCGGCTCCGATGGCGCCTATGATCTCGGGCCGGTGATGCGCCTGCGGGTGGTCGAACACCCGGGCACCATGGATGACCCCGCCAGATTTGGGATCGTCTGCCCCATAGACCAGCCGCGCCAGCCGTGCGGCGGCAATGGCGGCCGCGCACATGGCACAGGGCTCAAGCGTCACGAACAGCGAGAAGCCGGACAGTCTGTCTGCCTGCAGGGTCGTGCAGGCCGCCCGAATGACGAGCATTTCGGCATGCGCGGTGGGGTCGTGCAGCTCGCGCGTGCGGTTGCCGGCGGCGGCGATGATCGCGCCGCGCGCATCCACCAGCGCTGCCCCCACCGGCACCTCGCCGCGCGCGGCAGCCGCTTCGGCCTCGGCCAGCGCCGCCGCCATGCCCGCAGAGGCGGGAAAGCTGGTCATCCCCGGCCCAGCTGCGCCCGCGCATGGTCCGCAATGGCACCGCGCGTTGCCACCCACACCCGGTCATGCGCCGCCACATGGTCCAGAAACGCCGCCAGCGCGCCAATCCGCCCCGGCCGGCCGATAATCCGCAGGTGCAGCCCCAGGCTCATCATGCGCGGCCGGCCCGCCAACCCTTCGGCATAAAGCCAGTCGAAACTGTCCTTCGCATATTCGAGCCACGCGCGAGGGGTATAGGCCGGGTCGGTCCACATCTTCATGTCGTTGGTATCGAGCGCATAGGGCATGATCACGATCGGCCGGCCGGGCAGCGTCTCCTCGTCCAGAAACGGCACATCGCCCGAATAATCGTCCATATGCCAGCGGTAGCCGGCCTCGATCAGCAGCCGGCGGGTGTTTTCGGTGTGAAAATAGCGGCTCAGCCACCCAAAGGGCCGCTGCCCGGTAGTGGCGGCAATGCTGCGCGTGGCCTTTTCGATGAAGTCCCGCTCGGCCGCCTCGTCCATCTTGAACTGGTGCACCCAGCGCCAGCCATGGCTCACCGGCTCGTCCCCGCGCGCCTTTATGGCATCGGCCACAGCAGGGTGGTTCTCAAGGCTCATCGCCGCCACGGTCCAGGAGGCCGCAAACCCATGGCTGTCGAGCAGATCCACCACGCGCGGTGCGCCGGCCTTGATACCGTATAGATAGTTGGATTCGTTGCCATAGTTGCGGATGGGGGAGCGGATGTGGATGCCCAGCTCGTCCACCGGCTCCATGCCCCGGTCGCCGCGCGCCACGGTCATCTCCGAGCCTTCCTCGACATTGACCACGATCGACAGCGCACACACCGCGCCGCCGGGCCATGTCATCCGCTCCTGTTCCAAACCTGCCTCCCGCACTTTGCCGGCAGGCTAGAGGCAAATAGCGGCGCCGTCATCTACCGCGCGGGCACCGCGCGGGCGCATCTGCTCAGGCGAGAACGGACGTGACCTGCCGCCGCCGCGCCGAAGCGCCGATCAGGCCAAAGCCAAGCACCAGCATGGCCCAACTCGCCGGCTCCGGCACCACCGAGGAGATGGTGATGGTATCGAGATAGCCGCCCAGCCGGTCGCTCGTGCCCACGGCCGCAAAGGTGAGCGGGCCGCCGGTCTGGGTGCTGAAGTTCACGATCCGGTTCTGCCAGACAGTCTGGCTGCCGCCGGTGGCGGTCACCGAATCGAGCAGCGTGTTGCCGATCGAAAGCGTGATCCCGTTGCTGGTCGATGCGATCCGCGGGCGGGGCGAATACCAATAGCTGACCGAATAGCGGCCCGCACCAAGGTTGTAGAACATGCTGCTGTTGGCGGTGGTGTCGAGTTCGACCAGCGTTGAGCCCGAATGCGCTAGCCCGGCAGCATTGTTGAACTGGAGCTCGATAGCCCGGGGGCCGCCGGTCCAGCCATCGGCCGTGGCCCGGTTCGTGCTGCCCGCACGGGTCGGCGCCGGCTGAATGACCGAATCGAAATTGGAAAACAGGATGACCGTTGCATTGGCGGCGCCGCTGGCCAGAGCGGCGGCGAGAACGGTGGCTTTCATCAACTTGGCAAACATCATGGTACCGATCGAATGTAAAACAGAAATTACAATTTCTATTACAGATAGTTAGCACCAAAATGATGCGCCCGGTAGCGACTGTCGAACAACTTAACAATTGATGTGATTCCGGCAGCGGCGCCTGTCCAACGCGGCTTTAAAGCTGCAGTCACTGGCTCCGGGCGCCGGGTTTCCAGTGGAATTCCCAAAGGCCGCGCGGGTGCCCCAGGTAGCTTGCATCGGCGAACCGCTTGAAACCAAGCGCCTCGGCAAGCGCAACCGAGCGCTCATGCTCCGGGTCGATCATCGCCACCGTGCGCGCAAAGCGCTGGCCGCCCCAGCCCAGCGCTGCGGCCACGGCTTCGCGCCCCAGCCCGCGCCCCTGCGCGCCCAAGGCCAGCGCCCAGCCCATCTCGGGCGCGCCGTCAAAGCCGGCCACGCCTTCGCGCTGGCCATCCAGAAAGCCTACCTCGCCAATCAGCGTATCGCTGCCCCGCTCGCGCACCATCCACATGCCAAAGCCCAGCATCAGCCAGCTGCCGGCGCGCGCCTGCAGCCGCGCCCAGGCAGCTTCGCTCGCCAATGGCCCGCCGATGAAGCGCATCACCGCCGGGTCGGCAAGCAGCGCTGCAAACCCCTCCCGGTCCTCAAGCCGGGGCGGGTCGAGCCGCAGCCGCGCAGTCAGCAGGGTCAGGCCGTCCATCGCCGCACACTATAGCCGCCGCAGCCACCGCCATGCTAGCCGAGGCAAGCCGGGCCTTCCGCCCCCATGGAGCCGTGCAATGCCGCCTGTCTGGCAAGGCAAATACCTCGAAATCCATATCGATGGCCGCTGGGAATATGTGGCCCGCGTCGGCGCCATGGGCGCAGCCGTCATCCTCGCGGTCACCCCGGCGCGCGCGATCATCCTGGTCGAGCAATATCGCCCGGCGCTTAAGGCGCGGACCATCGAGCTGCCGGCGGGGCTGATCGGCGATACCGACGCCGACGATACCCCCTTGGCAGCAGCCGCGCGCGAACTGGAGGAGGAAACCGGCTGGCGCGCCGAGAGCCTGGAGCCGCTCGGAGATTTCGCCACCTCGCCCGGCATGTCGGGGGAGATGTTCAGCCTGTTCCGCGCGCACGGGCTGCACCAGACCGGCCCCGGCGGCGGCGTGGGTGGGGAGGCGATTGTGCCCCATCAGGTGCCATTGGCAGAGCTGCCGGCATTTCTGGAAAAGCAGCGCGCCGCCGGGCTGGTTATCGATTGCCGGCTGGTGCTGGCGCTCGGGCTGGTCTGAGCCTTACCGGGCTTGCAGCAAGGCTTCCGGCAGCGCCTCCAGCCGGTTGCCGCCCTGCCCCTGCATCGGCTTTGCGGCCAGCAGCGCATTGGCAATCGCTTCCTCGGTCGCATCCGCCACGGCGGCAAACAGGCCGGACATCGCCTCGTTGCCGGTTTCGGGATAGGCGGTAACGGCAGCGCGGCGGGCAGCGCTGCGCCGCACCGCTGCATGGGTGGAAAAGGCGATGGCATAATCGCCGGAGCCATTGTCCATCACGCTGCCGGTGCGCGCCACGCCCATCATGGCGCGCCGCGCGAGCCGGGCGAGGTTGCGGTCTGAAAGTGCGGCGTCAGTTGCAATCACGATCATTATCGAGCCATCGCCTACAGCTTCTGCAAGCGCCGCAGTCGGCGCGCCCGCAGGCTCTGTGGGCAGCGCCCGCCCCGCTATCCGCAGCGAAGGCCCGCCGAAGTTGCCCTGCACCAGCACCCCCACCGTCTCCCCGCCGGGCAGGCGGCGCGAAGAGGTGCCGATGCCGCCCTTCCAGCCGAACAGCCTCGTGCCAGTGCCGGCGCCCACATTGCCCTCCGCAACCGCGCCGCCGCGGGCCGCCAGAATCGCTGCCCGCATATCGGCGGTGGTCAGGGTGCGGGCGCGGATATCGTTCAAAAAGCCGTCATTGGTCTCCCCCACCACGGCGTTGACCGATCGCACAGTCTCGTTGCCCGGCTGCTCCAGCGTCCATTCAACCGATGCTGCCAGCGCCTCGGCCACGTTCAGCGTGTTGGTCAGCAGGATCGGCGCCTCGATCTCGCCCAGCTCCACAATCTGCGTGCTGCCGGCCAGCTTGCCAAAGCCATTGCCCACAAAAACACCCGCCGGCACCTTGTCCTGAAACAGATTGCCGCCGTGGGGCAGGATCGCGGTTGCCCCGGTGCGAACCCGGCTGCCCTCGATGCGCGTAATCTGCCCCACCAGCACGCCGGGCACATCGGTTATGGCATTGGCTTGGCCCTGCTTCAGGCTGCCAATGGCAAGCCCAAGGTCAGCCAGCCGGGCGCATGCAGGGCCGGCAATCGCGGCGCACAACAGCAGCGCCGCCGCCGCGTGCCTCATTTGGCAGCCGCGCGCGCCGCATCAGCAGCACTCAGCACTTCCCAGGCCGCCTGCACGGCGCGGAAGCGGCCGGTGGCCTCGGTGCTGTCGCCGGCAATATCGGGGTGGCTGGCCTTGGCGGCGGTGCGCCAGGCGGCCTTTATCTGCTCCATATCGGCATGGGTATCGAGCCCCAGCACCGCCAGCGCCTCCATCTCGGCGCGGCTGCGGCTGCCATCGCCGGGGCCGCCCCAGCTCCAGTGGCTGGCGCGTTCATAGCGGCGCTCGCCTTCTTCGCTGCGCACCCGCTCGGCGGCTTCCTCGGCGCTCAACCCGGCAAAATAATCCCAGCCGGCGTTATATTCCGCCGCATGCTTCTCGCAAAAATACCAGCGTTCCGGGCGGTTTGGCGCCTTGGGGGCCGGCCGGTCGCCCGCCTCGGTGCAGCCTTCGCGGTCGCACAGCCGCACGCGGGCAGCCGCACTGCCGCCGCTGCCATAGTCACGCCAGCGGGGAAAGCCCCAGTCATCGTTGCGCTTGTTCCGCTTCACCGCGTCTGTCTGTCCCTGCTGCTTGTATCTGCCCTAGATAAGCGAGTGGCCGGGGGAGCGCCAGCCGGCGCAGGCGCGCAGGCAGGGCGACACCGGCTGGACGCAGCCTTGCGCCGCGCCCATGGTGCAGCCTCATGCTCGCGCTCATCGCTCGCCGCCGTTTCGGGCCGCTGTTCGTCACCCAGTTTCTGGGGG
>JBBQIP010000117.1:0-8371 GCA_038325045.1 Sphingomonadales bacterium | reverse complement strand
AAAATAAATAAGCAGGGCCAATCCCCAGCAGCACCGCCGGGTGGCGATACAGCCGATAGCCCAGTCGCCCAAGCCTGCTGCGGGACTGAAACTCCCTCACCGTCAGCGTGTCGATATCGCCATAGCCGCGGGCATCGAGATTGCCGGTGCTGGCATGGTGCAGCGTGTGCGAGCGCCGCCAGCAGTCATACGGCGTAAAGGTCAACACGCCCAGCGCGCGGCCAATCCAGTCATTGCCGGAGCGTTTGGAAAGAAACGCGTCATGCCCACAATCATGCTGGATGATGAAGATGCGCAGCAACAGCAGCCCCGCCAGCGGCGCAAGCGCAAGGGCGATCAGATAGCCTGCGTTGATGGCGGCCAGCATGGCTGACACGACACCGAAAAACGGGACAAGCGTGATCGCCAGTTCCCAGATGCTGCGGACGGTGTGAGGCCGGGAAAACGGCTTGAGCTGCGAAACCAGCTTGCGCGGCACCAATGCGGGGAGGCCAGTGGCAGGAACAGGTCCTTGATATGGCATTTCGGTGTTCGCAAAATCCATGAATTCCACTTTTTATCCAAGAGTTTCCGACATGGCGGTTCTTATATCAGGGCGCAAAGATTTCAATCGAGATGTAGCGCAGAAAACTGTCCATACGATGGGCAAAAATGGTCATTTATGCACGCCTAACCTCGGGTCAGGACCTATTGATGCAGGGCCTGTCCGGACCGAGCCCATGTCTGCTTTCGGGGCGCAAAGCGGCCAAAGCATAGTCGCAGCTCGAATTTCCGCTCCCCACCCTTTCCCAGACATCCAACCAGGCCTGCAAACGATCCAGCCACCAAAAAAACGGGGTTTGGGGCCTGAGGCCCCAACCGCCGGAGGCCCTCAAAGCCCTCAAAGCGGCCGTTCGAAAATTCGGTACGTATGCGTCACATGGCTTTCCACCGCATCGGCAATTGATCGCATCGGGCCATTGTCGTCGAGAATCCAGCCGATCTCGCCTTCAACTGCGCCGAAATCGGCAACTGAAGCGCGGCGGATGTATTCGATCATCTGAAAGGCCATCAGCGAGGCTATTCTGTGCCCCTGCAGGGATTTTCTTATGCCCATCAGCGGCACCCGCACGCGGTGCACCTGCGGCTGCCGCAGCCGCCACAGCAGCTTTGCCCAGCCGAAGGGAAACAGCTTCCCGTCAAGGTCGCGGGTCAGTTCGTTCACATCGGGCAGCGTGATCATGAAGCCCACCGGCTCGCCGTCATATTCGGCAATCCGGATCAGCTTTTCAAACACCAGCGGGCGCAGCTTCTTGCCCACAAAGGCGATCTCTTCGGGTGTGAGCGGCACAAAGCCCCAGTTATCGGACCAGGCATCGTTCAGAATGTCCAGAATCAGCGCGGCTTCGGCCTCGAACCTGCTCTTGTCCACCATCCGGGTTTTCAGCCGGCTGTTGCGTTCGGAAGCTGCCACAATCCGCTGCACCATCTCCGGAAACGGCCGGCCGATGGCGAGCGACCAGCAGTGCAGGTCCTTCACCCCGGCATAGCCGGCGCCGGTGATCAGCCGCTGATACCAGTCACGGTGGTGGCCCATCATCACGGTCGGCGGAAGGTCGAAGCCCTCGACCAGCAAGCCCACCTCGTCCCAGACCGAAAGGCTGTACGGCCCCTGCGCGCGCGCCATGCCGGCCTCGCGCAGCCAGGCTTCGGCGGTGCCGATCAGCAGGTCGGCAACCGCCTGGTCGTCAATGCACTCGAACATGCCCCAATGGCCGAGGTCGGGCGCGATATGCTCCAGCACCAGCTGGTCGACCTGCGCCGATATGCGACCAACAATCTCGCCGTCGCGCTCGGCCATCCAGAAAGCGGCCCGGCCATGCCCGAACCAGGGGTTGGACTGCACCCCGCCGATCAACGCCCTTACTTCGGATTTGAGCGGCGGCACCCAGTTCGGGTCATCGGCATAGATACGCCACGGCAGGTCGATGAACCGGGCCCGGTCAGCCGCCGTGGCAACGGCGACAATCCGCAGGCCCGGGGTGGCACTCACTCCAGAAGATATCAGGCGGACTGGCGCTTGCGCGGATGGCCGGTAGCGATAATGCCGCCCGAAAGGTCCTTCACCCAGGGGTAGGTCTCCGCAACCTCCTCGGTATAGCCCAGGTTGAACACGCTCGGGCTCTTGGCGGCGCGCTGCTCGCGCTCGTAAAAAGTGCCCAGCAGCTTGTCGACCGCAAAGTTGGTGATGCCGAAGTTGCCGGTCTCATCGTGGAAATGATGCGCCATGTGCCGCGCCTTCATCGCCGCCAGCCACTTGGCCTTGGGCTTGTAGCTGAGGTGCTGGATGCAGTGGCAGAATTCATAGAAGCAGGTGGTCAACAGCCCGGCGGAAAGCGCCACCGCAGCCGCGCCCGGCCCGCCGATCAGCCAGCCGACCGGAACCGTGGCGATGATGATGGTGGGCAGCGTGGTATGCAGCGCGCCGAACAGGATCTCGAGATGGTTCGGGTCCTGGTGGTGATCGTAATGGATCCGCTTCCACGTCGCGGCGGTAAGCTGGGATTTCCACATCCACTTGCCGTGCAGCACCCAGCGGTGGAGCGCATACCAGATCGCCGGATAGGCAACCACCGCAAAGGCCGCCGATACCGTGCCGGCAAGCAGCGAAGGCGGGTTGTACGCAGCCCAAACGCCAGCCACGACCGCCAGCGCCAGATAGACCTGAATCGCGTAATGCTGGAAATAGGCGACCACCAGATCCGACAGCGTCATGCGGTCGAGATAGTGGCTGCGGTTCCAGATACCGGGCTTGGCGAGTGTGGCGGCCTTCAAAACATATCTCCAACAGGATGATGCATACAGATATAGGCGCATTGCGGCCAATTTGGGACAGCGCCGATGCGACCTATTGGCCCAGTGCCAAGGCTGGTGCCCCTCCCGCCTATTCCTCGGTGCGGATCAGCACCGCCTCGCCGATGAGCAAAAACAGCAGGAACGGCGCCCAGGCCGCCATCACCGGCGGCACGGTGCCGAAATTGCCCATCGCCAGCATGAAATTATCGGCCACGAAAAACGCAAAACCCAAAAACATGCCGATCACCGCCCGCACGAACAGCCGCCCGGACCGCGCCAACCCAAACGCCGCCACCGCCCCCAGCAGCGGCATGAGCGCGGCGGAAAGCGGCCCGGATACCTTGTGGTTGGCCGCCGCTATCAGCGTATCCACCGGCTTGCCCGCCGCGCGCTGCTCGCCGATCTGCCGGATCAGGTCCCAAAGCGGAATATAGGCGGGGTCGATGCTGGCGGTGGTGAACTGCCGCGCCACCACGCTGGTGGCCAGATCGAGGCTGGGCTGGCTGGTCTCCACCCCGCTCGCCACATCGATGGACTGCACGGCAGACAGCTTCCACCCGCCGGGCTGCGGCGCGGCGCTTTCGGCCATGATAACCTGCACCAGCCGGTTCTGCTGCCGGTCATACACGGTCACCCCCTCCAGCCGGGTGGCATTGCCGGTGCCGCGCACAGTCTCGGCATGAAACAGATCGTCCCCGCCGCGCACCCAGCGCGAGGTTGCCGCCACCGCCACCGCCACCGGCTTTCGGTATTCCACCGCCTGCCACGCCTTCAAGGTAGCTGTGGCGCGGGTCACGATCCGCTCGTTGAACACGAAATTCGCCGCCGCCACCGCCAGCGCTGCCAAAATCAACGGCAGCAAAATCTGGTGGGCGGAAATGCCCGATGCCTTG
This sequence comes from Sphingomonadales bacterium, assembly GCA_038325045.1. Classification (GTDB taxonomy): domain Bacteria; phylum Pseudomonadota; class Alphaproteobacteria; order Sphingomonadales; family Sphingomonadaceae; genus Sandarakinorhabdus. The sequence goes on along the minus strand of JBBQIP010000117.1, from coordinate 4,643 downwards.
AAGATCACCACCTCGCTGTTCTGGTTCAGCTGCGCCAGCGTCACCAGCGTGGCCAGCAGCACCGCAAACGGCAGGAACAGCTGGATGATCTGCGGCACCCTGAGCGTCACATAGGTCCAGAGCTCGGCCTCGCCATTGCCCGCCACAGCCAGAATACGCCCCGATTCGCCCAGCAGATCGAGCGATTCGAGGATCAGCACCAGCCCCAGGATAAACGCCAGCGTGCGCACCAGGAACATCCGCGCGGTGTACCAGGCGATGGTCTTTGAAGGGAACAGCTGCAACGAACCGCCTCAACCAGCCGAGAGCGCATCATCGCGCCAGGTGTCGCGCTTCACCAACCGGCCGATCAACCCGGATACCGCCTTGCCGGCCAGCGCAAACCAGCGCTCCAGCGCCCCCAGCGGCTGGCCGCCCGGCACATGCGCCAGCGTGTGATACAGCCACAGCGTCAACGCCACAAAGCCGGCAAACGGCACCCATTGCGCCAGCACCGGGTCCACCCGGCCAATCGAGCCCATGCGCTCCCCATATTCGGTGAGCTTGTGAAACGTCACCAGCGCAATCAGCGCCACAAAAACCCCGAGCGCTGAGGAGGACCTTTTGGGCGGCACCGCCAGCGCCACACTCAAAAACGGCAATATGAACATCACCACACATTGCACCAGCCGGCGGTTGAAGGTGGCACTGGCATCGCGGCGCGACTGTGCGGAGGCTTGCCCGTCGGTAATTTTCGCCAGCAGTTCGGGCAGCGTGGCCTCCATATTGCCCTCGCCGCGCTTTCTGAAGCTGGTCATGCTCGGCAGCGTCACCGGCAGGTCGTGCTGCACAAAGCTCAGCACGCGCGGGGTCTGGCCGGTGCCCGGCGTGTGCACCAGCGTGCCATCGGCCAGCCTGAGCAAAATCACATCGGGGTCGTCGGTGGAAAGAAAGGTGCCGCGGTTGGCAGTCACCGCAATGCTCTGGCCATCCTCGCCGGCCGCGCGCACGAAAAGCCCGCGCAAATCCCGGCCCTGGTCCAGGCTCTCCTCCACCCGCAAGGTCATGCCCCGGCCCAGGTTGGCAAATTCCCCAACCTTGATGGAGGCCCCCAGTGCGCCCGTCCGCAGCTCGTAGCGCAAATTCTCATAGGAATAGCGCGAGAGCGGCTGCAGCCAGCCCACAATGCCGAAGTTGGTCACCGCAAACAGCAGCGCAAACAGAAACGGCACCCGGAGCAGCCGGAAATAGGAGATGCCCACCGCGCGCAGCGCATCCAGCTCGCTGGAAAGCGCCAAGCCCCTAAACGCCAGCAGCACCCCCATCATCACCCCGATGGGAATGCCGAGCGACAGATATTCGGGCAGCAGATTGCCCAGCATCCGCCACACCACATCCACCGGCCCGCCCTCGTTCATCACGAAATCGAAAAGCCTGAGCATCCGGTCGAGCACCAGCAGCATGGCGGCAACCACCAGGCTGCCCACCAGCGGCACGAAAATCAGCCGGGCCTGGTAGCGATCGAAGCGGGTAAGACTTGGCAAGGCGAGGGGGACACTCGGTTGGTGAGAGGGAAGCGCGCCGCAATGCTGCCGCATCCCACCGTCACAAGGGGGCCATGACGGTTCATACCGCCAGCATCTCTATAGACGTACAGGAAACCAAGGTCATGGCTAAATCGTCCGCCGCTGCAGTCGCACTGCTGCTGGCCTCACCGCTCGCGGCAGCCCCGCTGGGCACCGATGCACCGGCCTGCGCGCCCGGCGCCACTGGCAATGCCGTGCTGGTAACCGTGGTCGGCTTCAAGGATCGGGAGGGCAAGCTCCGCGTCCAATATTACCCGGCCGAGGCAGAGGATTACCTTGGCTCAGGCCGCTATCTGCGCCGGCAGGAAATACCGGTGACCGCGAGCGGCGACATGCAGGTCTGCCTCACCCTGCCGGCGCCGGGCAGCTATGTGATGGTAGCACTTCAAGACCGTAACGAAGACGGCAAGCTGAACGTGTTTTCCGATGGCATCGGCTTTTCCAACAACCCGAAGATCCCGCTCGGCAAGCCGCCGCTCGAAAAAACCCGCTTCGCCGCCGGCCCCGGAATCACCCGGCTCCGGATCGTCCTCAACTATCTCTCGGGTTTCAGCCCCAAGCCGATCAAGGAATATCGGTGAGGTTGGGAGTTAGGGCAAATCCACCAGCGTCAGCGAAGACGCCACGATCTGCGGTATGAGCAGCCGGTTGCGCTTGGCATCATAGCCAATCGCGGCCGGAACCGCGATGTCGGTTGCCACCATCACCGGCTTGCCGGTCGGCGGCAGAAGATAGACCCCGTTGCCAGCCTGGCTGGAGACCAGCATCGATCCGTTGGCAAGCGGCACGATCCCGTCGAACCGCCCGGTAGGCAGGGTCTGCTCACGCAAGATCCGGCCATCTGGGCTACGGAATACCAGGTTCACCCCGCGCCCGCCGTGCACCATGCTGCCATCGGCAAGCCAGGCCACGCCGTTCGGCCGCTCAAGCGCCTCGTCGCGCGCCACAAACGCGGTCACCACGCCGGCAGCACTTATCTTCCAAAGCGCACCGGGGGTGTCGTCGTTGCCGCTGTCGGAAATCAGTATATCGCCGCGCGCATCCACGCTCAGGTCGTTCAGCCGCACTGCACCGGGCACCTTGGTATCGCCCTTGGGCGCGCCGCTCACCCGGTCGAACCGCCGCACCGTATCGGTATCGGCCACATACAGCGTATCGCCCCGGACAAACATGCCGAGCGGATCGATCAGGGTAACGCCGCCTTTGCCGCCCTCGATCCACTTCAGCGTTTCAACCGCACCTTCCGGGCTGAAGCGGGAAATAAACCCGTCATTCCCCGGCCCGCGCTGCCCGAGGTTGCTCACCAGAATGATATCGGCCTGCGCATCCATCCGCGCCGCTTCCGAGCCCTGCAGGCCCACATTGGCGATCACGCGAACTTCGGCCGCAAGCGGCGCCGCAGCGAGCCAGAGCGCTGCCGGAACGAGGAACGATAGCTTCTTCATGTTGCTACTCCGCTGCTTCGGCAAACAGGCCGGTATTCTGGGCGGCCATGGAAAAACGCTCCAGCACCACCGCCAGCTGTTCGGGAGTATGCTCCGCACATAGCGAGCAGCGCAACAGGAACACGCCGGCCGGCGTCGCCGGCGGCCGGCTCATGTTCACATAAACCCCAAGCTCGATCATGGAAGCCCACATCCTGACCGTGGTTTCCTGGTCCGGCATCAGCACCGATACAATGGCGCTTTCCGGCGTTTCGGTGGCCAGCCGGAAGCCGCGCGCCTTCAGCCCGCCGTGCAGCTGGCGGGTCATCGCCCACAGCCGCTCGCGCTTGGCATGCGCGGTCTTCAGCTTGCGGATGGAGGTTGCCGCGCACGCCACCACAGCGGGCGGCAGCGAGGCGGTAAAGGTATAGGGCCGGCACACCAGCCGCAAAATCTCGAAGTCCGGGTGGTTGGACACGCAAAAGCCGCCCACCGTGCCCACCGATTTCGAGAAGGTGCCAACCACGAAATCGACATCGGCCTCCACGCCGGCGGCCTCATATACCCCGCGGCCATTGGCGCCGAAAAAGCCCATGCCATGCGCTTCATCCACCAGCACCATCGCGCCGTGCGCCTTGGCCACCGCCACCAGCTCCTTCAGCGGTGCGATATCGCCGAGCATGGAATACACGCCTTCGAGGATCACCAGCTTGCCGGCTTCCGGCGGCAGCCGCCGCAGCCGCTTTTCCAGGTCTTCCACGCTGTTGTGGCGGAAACGCACGATATCGGCATTGCCCAGATAGCAGCCATCATAGATGGAGGCATGGCTGTCGGCATCGAGGATGATGTAATCGCCCTTGCCGGCCAACGTCGCCACCATGCCCAGATTCGCCTGATAGCCGGTGGAGAACACCATCGCGTGCTCCATGCCGTAAAAGTCCATCAGCGCTTCCTCGCACTCCTTATGGCCCTGGTAGGTGCCATTCAGCACCCGGCTGCCGGTGGTGCCGGCGCCAAACCGCCTGAGCGCATCCACGCCCGCTGCAATCACGTCGGGGTCGAAGGTCATGCCCATGTAGTTGTAGGTGCCGAGCAGGATGGTCTTCTTCCCCGCGATCATGGCCATAGTGGGGGAAAGCACCTCCTCCATCACAATCGCAAACGGGTCACGCAGGCCCGTTGAAAGCAGGTTGGCACGCTCGTTGATAAGCGGGCGGAATTTCTCGAAAAGGTCGCTCATTTCAGCACCAGCCGGGTCACGGCATCGGCCACCTGCCCAACGGTCTCGAGGTCGGGCAGCATGTTCAGCGGGATCACGATGTCCCACTCGTCCTCCATGCTCGCCACAAGGTCCATCACGGTGAGCGAATCCATCTCCAGGTCGCCGGCAAAGCTGGTGGTTTCGGAAAGCCTCACCTGCTTGGGGTTCAGCGGCTCGATAAGCTCGATAATGCGGCTGTAGATGGAGGCTCGGTCGGTCATCATGGTTCCTGTAGGGCGCACTATAGGCTCGCGCATCGCAGCATTATATGGCCAAATGGCGGCAAAGGCGCCTGATTGTCCTGCTTCTGGTCAAATGCCGCAGGCGCTGTCATCGTGCGGGCGTGGGGACATAGGCTCAGGGGGACGCAATGGAAGATAAGCCGCCAGCGCC
>JBBQIP010000116.1:0-8419 GCA_038325045.1 Sphingomonadales bacterium | reverse complement strand
TCAAACCGTGAAGCTTTCGCCGCAGCCGCAGCTTCCCTTCGAATTGGGGTTTTCGAACACGAAACCCGCGGCAAAGTCGTCTTCCTTCCAGTCCATGCGGCTGCCGATCAGGTACATGAGCGAGCCGCCATCGATGAACAGCTTTCCGCCCGGTGTCTCCACCACTTCATCGCCGGGGCCGGGGGTGGCCACATAGGCGAGGTCATATGCCAGCCCCGAACAGCCCCTTTTGGGGGTGGTGAGCCGCACACCGGCGGCAGGCTCGGGGGCGCGTGCGATGATCTCGGCAATGCGCGCGGCGGCGGCTTCGCTTACCGTGATCGGGGCAGCGCGGGGCCAGCGGAGCGTGGGGGCGGCGGTTTCCATTACAGCATTCCCATTTCGAGCTTGGCTTCATCGCTCATCTTGCCCGGGTCCCACGGCGGATCCCAGACGAGGTTGATATCGGCCGAGCGGATGCCGGGCACCGAGACGACGCGGAGCTCCACCTCGCCGGGCATGGTTTCGGCCACCGGGCAGTGCGGCGTGGTCAGTGTCATCGTCACTACCGCATGGCCGTCATCCACCTCCACGCCGTAGATCAGCCCCAGATCGTAGATGTTGACCGGGATTTCGGGATCGAAAATCTGCCGGATAGCCGCAATCACGGCTTCCTCCGGCGTGTCGCCTGCCGGCTCGACGGCTTCGACCGGCACTGGCTTTTCGGCCAGAAAGCCCTCCAGATAGTCCGGATTGTGCTCGGCCATGGCGCGAAGCGGCGGCGCCTTGGGCACCGGCCGGGCCTCGCTCACTTCTTCGCTCAATATGGGTTGGCGTTCGTCCATCAGTTGCTCCCGAAAATGCGGGTTACACGCTCAATGCCGCGCGCCAGTCGCTCGACATCGGTGAGATCATTATAGATGCCAAAGCTGGCGCGCGCCGTGGCAGGCACGCCTAAAACCGACATCAGCGGCTGCGCGCAATGGTGGCCGGCGCGGATCGCAACGCCTGCTTCATCGAGGATGGTGCCCACATCATGCGGGTGCACGCCGCGCACGGCAAAGGATACGATGCCGGCGCTGTCCTCCGGCCCGAAAAGCTGCACCGAATTGATCCTGCCCAGCGCCTCGCGGGTGGCGGCCACCAGCGTTGCTTCATGGGCGGTGATCGCCTCCATGCCGATTGCTTCGATCCAGTCTATCGCCGCTGCCAGCCCGATGGCGCCGGCAATATGGGGCGTGCCAGCCTCGAACCGCTGCGGCGGCGGGGCAAAGGTGGAGCCCTCGAAGCTCACGGTGTCGATCATCGCGCCGCCGCCCTGCCATGGCGGCATGGTGCTGAGGATTTCAGGCCGCGCCCAGAGCACGCCGATGCCGGTGGGGCCATAAAGCTTGTGGCCGGAGAGCACGTAAAAATCTGCGCCGAGCGCGGCCATGTCGAGCGCCATGCGCGGGGCGGCCTGGCAGCCATCGGCCAGCACCAGCGCGCCCGCTGCATGCGCCGCATCGGCGATGCGGCGGATATCCGCCACCGAGCCGAGCACGTTCGAGACATGGGCGATGCTGACCAGCCGCGTGCGCGGGCCGATAAGGGCGATCAGCGCCTCCTCGTCGATGCGGCCATCGGAGGTGATCGGGGCGACATCGATAAACAGGCCGCGCTGCTCTGCCAGCAGCTGCCAGGGGACGATGTTGGAATGATGTTCGAGCTGGCTGAGGAGGATCCGGTCCCCGGCCTGCAGGCGCTGGCCCCAGCTTTGGGCAACAAGGTTTATGCCCTCGGTGGCACCGCGCACGAACACCACCTCGTCAGGCGAGCCAGCGCCGATGAACCGCGCCACCCGCTCGCGCGCCGCTTCAAAGGCGATAGTCATATCGGCCGAGCGGGCATAGACGCCGCGGTGCACGGTCGCATAGTCCTGGCCATAGGCACGGGCGATGGCATCGATCACGGCTTGCGGCTTTTGCGCGGTGGCAGCGGTATCAAGATAGGCCCAATTGCCGGCAAGGCCGGGAAATTGCCCCTTAAGGTCCAGCATTGCCGGCGTGATGGTAGTGGCTATGTTCATGCTGCCACCTTTTGGAGGACGCCATGCCCGCCACCCTGCCAACAATATTGCTTGCCGCCGTCGCGCTCGCCGTGCCTGCTCTGGCCAACCAGCCGCTGGCCGAGGACTATGCCGCCACCGCTGCCGGCCGATTTTCCAGCGCGGAACAGGCCGCCACCGACCCGCGATACGATGTTGCCGAGGCGCAGATCGTGCGCATCTGGCCGGAGCGGACGGATGGGGTGTGGTTGTATCAGGAGCAAGCGATCATCAGCGCCTCCGGCCTTGATCCGGCGGCGGCGCGCAAAAAGCCCTATTTCCAGTTTGTAGCCCGGGTGGTCGAGATCGCGCCCGGCGTGCTGCGGCGGGACAATTTCCGCGTGAAGGACGGCGCCCGTTGGCTGAACATTGCGGCCGGGGATGCGCGGCTTGCCGGCCTGACGCCCGATGATCTTGCCCCGCCGAGTTGCCACAACCGGCTGGAACGGGTGTCGCAGGGCGTGTTCATCGGCGGCACCGAAAGTTGCGCCAATAATTTTCGCGGCGCGGTGATGATGATCAGCCGCAGCGTGACGACCAGGGACGCCTATGTGAACTGGGATCGCGGTTATGATGCATCCGGCGCGCGCGTGTGGGGCCCGGCCGACGGCGGCTATGTGTTCAAGCGTGTGGCCGGCTGAGCGGGTCATGCTGCTGTCTCCAGCAGCGCGCTGATCTCGCCGTCCAGCGCTTCGGTCGCGGCAGCGTCCAGGCCTTCCAGCACATCGGCAAGGAAGGCGCGGGTGAGCAATACGCGTGCCTGCGCCGGCGAAAGGCCGCGGCTGGCAAGGTAGAACAGCGCCGCCGGATCGAGCGCGCCGATGCTGGCGCCGTGCGCGCACTTCACATCATCGGCGAAGATCTCGAGCTCTGGTTTGGTGTTGGCGGTGGCGCCCCGGTCCAGCAGCAGCGCCTTGAAGCTCTGCACCGCGTCGGTCTGCTGGGCGGCGGGGGCGACGGCCAGCTGGGTGAGCCAGGTGCCGGTGGCGCGGCCGCCTAGCACGGCGCGCACCGTTTGCCGGCTGGTGGCACCGGGGCCGGTGTGGCGGACATGGGTGATGATCTCCAGCGTCTGCGACCCCCCACCCACAATGGCGCCGTTGAGGGTGAGCGAAGCGCCAGCGCCCAGGCTGATGTCGAGCGCCAGCCGGCCATAGTCGCCGCCGCGATTGACCAGCGACAAGGTTCCGCAAGCGCCGTCGGCAAGGTGGATCACATAATGGCTGGTGGTCACGCCGCCCGGCGCAGAGGCCTGTTCGACAATGCCCTGCAGGCTTCCACCGGCGGCGATGTCGATCTCCACCCGCTCATCGTGCCAGCCATCGCCGGTGATATGATCATCGAGGATGATTTCCGCACCTTCGAGCCGGCGTTGGCGCTGGGCACGGTTCGGCCACAGCTTGGCGAGTGCGGGAAGATCGGCATAGCGCCAATCCTCGTCGCGCCGGGTTGGCAGGGGTGCGAGAAGTGCCTGCTGGCTCATGCAGCCGAATCCAGCACATTTGCCATGCCCGCCTCGGCGGCGATGCCGGCATAGCCTTCGGCCTCCAGCCGCAGCGCCAGTTCGGCGCCGCCGGAGCGGACGATGCGGCCCCCCATCAGCACATGCACATGATCGGGGCGCACATGATCGAGCAGCCGCTGGTAATGGGTGATGAGGAGCGTGGACCGCTCCGGCGAGCGCGCGGCGTTGATGCCGTCTGCCACCACGCGCAGCGCATCGATATCGAGGCCGGAATCGGTTTCATCGAGCACAGCCAGCTTGGGCTCCAGAAGCGCCATCTGGATCATTTCGTTGCGCTTCTTCTCGCCGCCCGAAAAGCCCTGGTTGACGCTGCGCTTCAGCATCTCGAAATCCAGCCCCATCCCGGTGGCGGCTGCGCGCGCGGCCTTCATGAACTCGGCGCCGCTGGCTTCCTTTTCGCCGCGGAGCGTGCGCTGGGCATTCAAGGCGGTGCGCAGGAACAGGAGATTGGACACGCCGGGGATTTCGACCGGATACTGGAAGCCGAGGAAAAGACCTGCGGCGGCGCGCTCATGCGGGTCCATCGCCAGCAGGTCCTGGCCTGCGAGCATGACCGAACCACCGGTTACTTCATAGCCGGGGCGCCCGGCGAGCACATAGGAGAGGGTCGATTTGCCGGCACCGTTCGGACCCATGATGGCATGGACCTCGCCGGCACCCACTTCGAGGGTCAGCCCGTCGAGGATGGTCTTGCCGTCGATTTCGGCGCGGAGATTTTTGATGGAAAGCACGTTGTTGTTCACCCTTTTGGAGGCTGGTTCTGGGGCTGGTTCTGGCGGCGCACGACGGTGACGACGGCGGCCTGGCGCGCGTCATTCTCCAGCGCCTGCACCGAGGCTTCGGCTACAATCTCCAGCTGGTCGGGCCGTAGCGACGGCGCGCCCACAGCCTTGAATGCGGCAACCGCTGCAACCAGTTGCGCGCGCTCCGCCTTGCAGGCGGCAACGGCTTCCAGCGCGATATTGCCGGCCGCCTCCTCATCCGCTGGTATCGTCTTGGCGCCGTTATCGATGCAGCCGGCATAGGCGGCGGTTGCGGTGTCCATGGCAGCGCGCGCAGCGTCGCCGGCGGTATCGACCCGCGGCGGCGGCGCATCACAGGCTGCCACCATGAGCAGCAGCGAAAGGCCGGCGAGTGCCCGCATCAGCCGACCGAGCCTTCAAGGCTGATGCCGAGAAGCTTCTGGGCCTCAACCGCGAATTCCATCGGCAGCTGCTGCAGCACTTCCTTGCAGAAGCCGTTGACGATCAGCCCGACAGCGGCCTCCGCGTCCAGCCCGCGCGACTGGGCATAGAAAAGCTGGTCTTCCGAAATCTTGCTGGTGGTGGCTTCGTGCTCGATCTGGGCGCTGGGGTTGCGCACTTCGATATAGGGCACGGTGTGCGCCCCGCACTGGTGGCCGAGCAGCAGCGAATCGCACTGGCTGTGGTTGCGCGCGCCGTCGGCCGTAGCCGCCACCCGCACCAGCCCGCGATAGGTGCCCTGCGAACGGCCGGCGGAAATGCCCTTGGAGACGATGGTGGAGCGGGTGTTCTTGCCCAGATGGATCATCTTGGTGCCGGTATCGGCCTGCTGGCGGTTGTTGGTGACCGCGACCGAATAGAATTCGCCCACGCTGTTTTCACCCGACAGCACGCAGCTCGGATCTTTCCAGGTGATGGCGGAGCCGGTTTCCACCTGCGTCCAGCTCACCTTGGAATTCTTGCCCAGGCAATTGGCGCGCTTGGTAACGAAATTGTAGATGCCGCCCTTGCCCTCGGCATCGCCCGGATACCAGTTCTGCACCGTTGAATATTTGATCTCGGCATCATCGAGCACCACCAGCTCGACCACGGCCGCGTGCAGCTGGTTTTCGTCGCGCATGGGCGCGGTGCAGCCTTCGAGATAGCTCACATGACTGCCCTTGTCGGCCACGATCAGCGTGCGCTCGAACTGGCCGGTGTTGGCGGCGTTGATGCGGAAATAGGTGGAAAGCTCCATCGGGCAGCGCACGCCCTCGGGGATGTACACAAAGGTGCCATCGGAGAAGACCGCGCTGTTCAGGCAGGCGAAGTAATTATCGTGCACCGGCACCACCGTTCCGAGCCACTTCTTCACCAGCTCGGGATATTCCTTCACCGCTTCCGAGATGGACCGGAAGATGACGCCGGCCTTTTCAAGCTCGGCGCGGAAAGTGGTGGCAACGCTGACCGAATCGAACACCGCATCGACCGCGACCCTGCGGGCGCCCTCCACACCGGCGAGCATCTTTTGCTCCTCGATGGGGATGCCGAGCTTTTCATAGGTGCGGCGAATCTCGGGGTCGAGTTCATCGAGCGAGGCAAGCGTCGGCTTGGCCTTGGGCGCGGCGTAATAATAGGCGTCCTGATAATCGATTGGCGCCACATCGAGCTTGGCCCAGTCGGGCGCCTCCATGGTCAGCCACTTGGCATAGGCCTTCAGCCGCCAGTCGAGCAGCCACTGCGGCTCGCCCTTTTTGGCGGAGATGAAGCGCACGGTGTCCTCGTTCAGCCCCTTGGGTGCGAAATCCTGCTCGATGTCGGAGGAAAAGCCCCATTTATAGGTCGAGAGATCGGCAACTGCGGCGCGGGCGGCAGCGTCCTGCACCGGCGGCTCGGCGGTGGTGGTTGCGGTTTCAGGTGTGGGGTTCATCGCGTGTTCCATGTTTCTGTCGGTTCAGGCGCGCGCCGGGCCGGTAAAGGCCTCGGCTGGCTGTGGTCTGGCGTGCCCGCCTGCCCTGCCGAGCGGCGGCTTGACGAGATCGGCGAGCGTTACCGCCTCCAGCGCCGCGCGGACGGCGGTGTTGATCGGCCCCCAATGGCCGCGCACGCCGCAGACGTTCTCGATGGCACATTCATGCGCCTCGCCGGATACGCAGGCAGTGAGCGCGATCGGGCCATCTACCGCTTCCACGATCGAGGCGACGCTGATGGCCTGTGCCGGCCGGGCAAGTGCGAAGCCGCCACTCACCCCGCGGTGCGCCGCCAGCAGCCCGGCGCGGGCAAGCGTGCCCATCAGCTTGGCAACGGTGGGCGCCGGAATGGCCGTAACCTCGGCCGCGCGCGCAGCAGACAGGCGCTGGCCCGGCTCGCGGGCCGCCGCTGTCATCAGCACGACGGCATAATCAGCAAGGTTGGTAAGCCGGATCATCAGGCCCTTTTCAGGAAGCGATGCTCCAAAGTGGAGCGTTATTGTCCTACTTCAGATGGTCGCTGGCCGGGGCGATGTCAACCGCGCCAATGTCGCGCAAAGCATGCGGTCGCTCGGCCTGCGGACGGCTCGTGCTGCGCGCGGGAGCAGGCTCAATCGCGCCCATAGCACCGGCGACTTTCCATCGCGCCGGCGAATCGCTAGGCGCAGCCGGTGGTGGCGTCTCCCCCCCGATTGGCCCTGCCGGCGATGCTGGCGGGAAGCGCTGCGCTGGCCTTTGGCCCGCTGCTTGTGCGCATGGCGGAAACACCGCCGGTGGCGAGCGCCTTCTGGCGGATGGCACTGGCGGTGCTGCCCTTGGTCGTGCTGGCGCGGCTGGGTGGCGGCAGCTTCAAACCCGGCCGCGGCGGGCTGTGGCTGGCGCTGCTGGCAGCAGCGTTTTTTGCGGCCGATCTGGCCGCGTGGCACCTCGGCATCCTGCGCACCACGCTCGCCAATGCAACGCTGATGGGGAACGGCACGACTTTCTTTTTGCCGATCTGGGCGCTGGTCGCGCGCGGCCAGCGGCTTGGCCGGCCTGGCGGTTATGCGCTGGCGCTGGCGGCTTTTGGAATAGCGCTGCTGCTCGGCGGCAGCGCCGAACTGTCGGGCGGGCACCTGCTCGGCGATCTCTTGTGTCTGCTCGCGGCTGCCTTCTACACCGGCTATCTGGTGGTGGTGGAGCGGCTGCGCAGCACGCTGGGTGCGCTGCCGCTGCTGGCGCTCATTTCCGCATTCGGCGCGCTTTTGCTGCTGCCATTGAGCCTTGCCACCGAACCACGGCTATGGCCCGGCCATTGGGAGCCGGTGGTGGCGCTGGCAATCGGCAGCCAGGTGATCGGCCAAGGGCTGGTCGTCTATGCGATCCCGCATCTGCGGCCGCTGGTCATCGGCCTGACACTGCTCCTCCAGCCGATGATCAGCACCGGGCTGGGCGTGGTGCTTTACGGCGAGGTGCCCGATCCGCCCTCGATCGTCGGCATGGTGCTCATTGCCTCGGCCCTGCTGCTGGCGCGGCTGCCCGCCCGCGCAGCACCCGCGCCCGCCCGGAGCTAGTTGCGCTGCCTCAGGCCTTGGCTGTCTTTGGCTTTGCCGTCTTGGGCTTGGCTGTTTTGGCCTTTGGCTTTGCGGCCTTTGCCTTGGCCTTTTTCTTGCCCTTTGCCGGCATGGCGGCGCGCGCGTCTATCAAGGCTGCCGCTTCGGCCAACGTCAGCGCCTCAGGCTCGCTGCCGCGCGGAATATTGGCGTTGGTGGTGCCATCGGTAACATAAGGCCCGAACCGGCCGGACAGCAGCTTGAGCGCCGCACCGCTCACCGGGTGCTCGCCAAGCTCCTTCAGCACCGTGGCGCTGCCGCGCGCCGGGCGGCCGCCATTGGCGGCGGCCTCGGCCAGCTTCACCACGGCGGTGTTCATGCCGGTCTCGAACACCTCTGCTGAGGTCGTGAGCCGCGCATATTTGCCGGCATGGGCAAGATAAGGCCCATAGCGGCCGATGCTGGCAGTAATCGGCTCGCCGGTTTCCGGGTGCGGCCCCACGGTGCGCGGCAGGCCTAGCAACTTGAGGGCGGTGTCCAGATCTTCAGGCCCGGCCACCGCCATGTCCTTGGGGATGGAGGAGCGCGGCGGCTTTTCGCCCTCG
>JBBQIP010000115.1:0-8459 GCA_038325045.1 Sphingomonadales bacterium | reverse complement strand
ACTTCTTACCACACCCCCTGTTTTTTTCTCTTATCCTCCATTCCGGGGGGGGGGGGGGCGGCCCCCCCCCGGCCGCCAGAGGCAGTTCAAGCCAACCCGGTCTCTGCCCGCCGCTGGTCGCGCATGCCGAGCCAGAACGCCAGCGCCGCCCCCAGCACAAGGCCTGCCACCAGCCCTGCCACCAGCAGCGGCAGCGGCTGCGGCTGGCTTGGCCAGCGCGAGACCTGGGGCTGGCCGAAGCGCTCGGCCGCATAGGAGAGGCCGGGTGCGCTCAACATGGCCTGGCGCTCTTCTTCGGAAAGCATGGTGATCAACGCCTCGCGCGCCTCCACCCGGGTGGTCAGTGCCAGCTGGCGCTCAAGATAGGCGATATTGGCTTCGCTGCGCGCGGCGCGGGCCTCGCGCAGCTGCGCGTCTGCCGCCTCGGCCACGGCTTGCAGAAATTGTGCCGCAAAGGCCGGATCACCGTCTGAAAAGCGCAGCACGGTGAGCGGGGATTTGACCGTGGTCTGCACCGTGACCCGGTCTTCCAGAAAGACACGCAGCCGCGCTGCATCGGGCGGTGTCCAGTCCTGCCGGGGCCGCCCCAGCACGGCCCACACCAGGCCGCGCAAACTGGTGCGGAGCCCCGATGGCGCGCGCCATTGGCTGCGCTCCGCATCCCATTCCCCGGCGAACACATGGTGCATCAGCGCCGGGTCCCCGGCCAATTGCTCGGCCACGCCGGGGGCTGCCAGCGCGCTCAGGAAATAGCGGAACGGCGGGGCCGCTTCGGCGCCGCCAAGGCTGCCGGCCAGCGCCCCCAGCCCGCCGGCCTCCGCCAGCCCGGCCAGCCCGCGCCGCGCCGCCACTCCGCTCGAAGAGGGCGCCGGATATACCCGCAGCTCGGCGGTCCAGACCGGCCGCGCCAGCAGCGCCAGCCACGCCAGCACCAGCAGCCACACCAGCACCACGGCCGCCGGCATAAGCCACCAGCGCCGCCGGATCGGTGCCAGCAGCCGGCCCAGCACAGGGCCCTCGGGCACCACCAAAGCAGGATCAGCGTTCACCCAACCGCGCATGGCACAGGCTCCGCCCGCCGTCTACTTGCCGGATCGGGTGTTGCCCTGCTGCCACCGGGCCAGGGCAATTGCACACTGTAACCTGCCCGCAACAATATCGTCATTCGCCCGTAACCGGCCACCACTCGCGGCAGCGTCACAGGTGGCATTTCGCATTCTTTCAACAGGGGCAAATATGATCGAAAATGGAGCGCGCAGGCTATCCCTGCGGGTGGCTCTGCTGGCCGGAATCGGCACTTCGGCGCTTTTGTGCGCGCCGGCCATGGCACAGGCCACTGCTGGCGTGGCGCTGGCTGCCCAGCCGGCCGATTCCCGGCCCGAGTTCAGCACCGCCGGTGCAACCGAAAACATCGACGGCGAGATCATCGTCGTCGGCTCGCGCCCGATTGCTGAATCGCAGGCCGCAGCACTGGAAATCCAGAAGAACTCCGACAGCCTGGTAAGCGTGCTTGCAGCCGACGCCATCGGCCGCCTGCCGGACCAGAACATCGCCCAGGCGATCAGCCGGTTGCCGGGTGTCGCCATCCAGCGCGACCAGGGCCAGGCCCGCTTCGTCAACCTGCGCGGCGCCCCCTTGAACTGGACCACCATCAGCTTCGACGGCATCTTCATCGTCAGCCCGGAAGGCCGCGATGCGCGGTTCGATTCGATCCCTTCTGCCATCGCAAGCCAGGTGATCGTGCAGAAGGCGGTGACGCCCGACCTGAACGGCGAAACCATTTCGGGCAACATCAACATCGTCACCCGGTCCCCTTTTGATTACAAGGGGTTCCATGTCCAGTCCAAGGTCGGCCTTGGCTATGTGGAGCTGGGCGCGGGCCAGGAATATGAAGCCTCGGCGGTGGTATCCAACCGCTGGAACACCGGTATCGGCGAAGTCGGCGTGCTTTTTTCGGGCAGCTATTACAGCCGCGAAATGGTCACCGACAATTTCGAGATCGACTGGGAGGAAGTGAGCGCCGACAACCGGCCGCTGGCCGCCGGCGAAACCGAAAAGCGGGTGTGGGCGCGCGAGATCGAAAACAAGTTCTACCGCCTGACCCGCAAGAACTACAGCGGCTCCGGGCGGCTCGAATGGCGGCCTGATTCCGCCAACAAGCTGTCCTTCACCAGCATCTACACGGTGTTCACCGATGATGAGCTGCGCGACAATTACCGGATCGATGCCGATGACCAGCAGGGCCGGGTGCCGAACAGCAGCGCCGCCTGCCCTTCGATCAGCGGCTTTCCCGCCCCCTTCACCACCGGCTTTGCCGATGTCTGCACCGGCAACACGCCGTTGAACGGCAGCCTGCACGGCGTGGATTTCGATGCCCGCTTCCGCAAGGTGGATTACAGCCAGTCGGTGTTCACCAACACGCTCGCCGGCGATCATGAATTCGGCGAGGCTGTGACGCTCCGCTGGCGCGCCAATTACACCCGGTCGGAGAATGACCGCACGGTGCCTTATCTGCTCACCTACCAGTCCCCCGGCTTTGGCACCAACGGCGCCGGCGCCCCCAGCCGGGTGAGCCTGGACTATGATTTCCGCGATCCGGACAATAGCCAGATCCGGCTGTTCACAACCCAGCGCGACAACAATGGCGTGCTGCAACGCGGCACCGGCGTAAGCGCCTTCCAGCAGTTTCCCAATGCCCTCACCAACGCGCAGGATCTGCGCGCCAAGGATGTGACCGACGCCTATACCGGCAAGGTGGAGCTGAACTGGAACACCAGCCTGTTCGGCGACACCAGCTTCCGCTTCGGCGGCCAATATGACCAGCGCACCAAGGAGCGGAACGAAAGCCTGCTCAATGTTTCGGCGGCCCAGATCGCCCCCGCCCTGCCAGGCCAGGGCGTTGGCAATACGCTCGACAGCCTGTTGGGCAGCGACCCGTATCGCGGCAAGTTGCAGCCCGGCTATGTGCTGCGCCACTTCTCCGATGCCAATGCCGAGCGGATCATCGGCGCGGCACGCTCGGTGGGCAGTTTTGTTCCCTCCACCCAGAATTTCTACAATGTGGAGGAGGCGATCTGGTCCGGCTTTGCCATGGCGACCACCCGGTTCGACTGGGGCAATATCGTCTATGGTGCGCGCATCGAGCATGTCACCAACACTGGCTCGGCGTTCAACACCATCCCTGGTGTCGCCGGCTCGCAGCTTGTCACCATCGAGAACAGCCGCACCTTGGTCTACCCTTCGGCCCATATCAACTATGTGCCGCGCGAGGACATGCGGATCAGGCTGTCGTTCAACACCGGCGCGGCGCGCCCGGATTATGACACGCTCGCCCCCAGCTTCTCGATCAACGATGGCGACAATACGATCGAAGGCGGCAACCCCTTTGCCGCGCCCGAGCGTGCCCGCGGCGTCGATCTCTATTGGGAATGGTATGTGCAGCCCAATGGCTTCATCAGCCTCGGCGCTTTCTACAAGGATGTGAGCGACGTGCTGTTCACCGATTCAACGGTGTTCGGCTCACCGGCGCTCAATTCGCCCGGCATCAACCGCGAGCAATATGATTTCAGCACGCTCGTGAACGGCGGTGACGGCTATATCTGGGGCGTTGAAGGTGCCTTCCAGATGCAGCTCGATGGCTTTTTGAAGCAGGACAGCTGGCTGGGCGGCTTTGGCGTGCAGGCCAATTTCACCTTCAACGATAGCCAGGCGACTACGCCCGATGGCCGCAAGGTGAGCTTCCCCGGCACGTCGCGCTGGATTTACAATATCGGGCCATTTTATGAAAAATACGGCTTCTCGGCGCGGCTGTCCTACCAGCGCCGGACCAACTGGTTCTCCGAGCTTGGCGGGCCGGATACCGGCGGCGACCTGTTCTGGGCTACCGATGAGGAGCTGGACGCATCTGCGCGCCTGCTCATCACCCCCAATCTGGAAGTCTATGTGGAAGCGGCCAACCTGCTGAACGGCCCCGGCAAGCGCTTTGCCGGCAACCGCAGCCGCACGCTTGAATATGAAAAGTTCGGCCCGCGCGTGCAGGGCGGCTTCCGCGTCACTTTCTAAGGCGGGCCCGCCCCGGCAACCCGTATAACGACCATCAGGCCCCGCCCGGTGCGGGGCCTGATCCAGTGGAAGGCAAACCTATGCGCCTGCGCCCTGTAATCGCCGCTGCCCTGGTGCTGGGCGCCTGCACGCCTTCAAAACCGGTGCCGCCCGCCCCTGCGGCGACCATCGCTGCCAGCGGCGAGACCGCAGCCGTGGCCACCCCCAATGCCGACGCCGCCGATGACCCCGCGATCTGGCGCAATGCCGCCAACCCCGAAGCCAGCCTGATCATCGGCACCGATAAAAAGGCCGGGCTGTATGTCTATGGCCTCGATGGGCGGGTGCGGGATTTCCTGGATGCCGGCCGGGTCAACAATGTCGATCTGGCCCGCATCGGCGGCCGGATCATCGTCGCCGCATCGGACCGGAACGACACCGAAAACGCCCGTATCGCGCTGTTCACGCTCGATCCGGATACCGCGAAGCTGACCAGCCTCGGCACGGTCGCCGGCGGGACGGGGGAGGCTTACGGCCTCTGCCTCTACCCGCAGGCGGGTGGGCTGCAAGCCTTTCTGGTGCTGAAGGACGGCACCATCCGCCAGTTCGACCTTGCGTTTGGAGCTGTGCCTGCCGCGCGGCTGCTACGCACCCTGAAGCTTGCCACCCAGTCCGAAGGCTGTGTGGTGGATGCCGGGAACCAGCGCCTTTATGTGGCCGAAGAAGATGCCGGCATCTGGCGCTTCGATGCCCGCAGCGCAGCGCCCGCCACCGCCACCGCGGTCGCCCGCATCGATGGCCAGCGGCTGGTTGCCGATGTGGAGGGGCTTGCGCTGGCCGATGGCTATCTCATCGCCTCCAGCCAGGGCGATAACGCCTATGCCGTCTATCGGCTGGCCGATGACCGCTATATGGGCCGCTTCCGCATATCCGCCGGCCGTTTCGGCGCCACCCAGGAAACCGATGGCATCGAGGTCATTTCGGGCAGCTTTGGACCGCTGTATCCGGACGGGCTGATGGTGGCGCAGGACGGCGAAAACGCCCCCGAAGCGCAGAATTTCAAGCTGGCAAGCTGGGGTGCGACCAAGAAGGCGCTCGGTTTATAGGCACGGCGGCTTGCCGGCACCGCCGCCCGCCTTCAGTATGCGCATGCAGGGGGATTGGCATGGCGCTAGATGATTACCAGCGGTTCCGGTTCAGCCGTGATGGCCGCGTGCTCACCGCCACCATCGCAGCACCCGGCAAGGTAAACGGGGTCGATGCGCTGCTCCATGAAGAGCTGGCGCGGGTGTTCACCGACCTGCAGCATGATCCGGACTCGGACATCATCATCCTCACCGGCCAGGGCCGGGCATTTTCAGCCGGCGGGGATTTTGACTGGTTTGCCGAACAGATTGCCGATCCGCGCAAGTTCCGCGACATCGGCTGGGATGCCAAGCGCATCGTCACCTCGCTCCTCGATATCGAAAAGCCGGTCATCTGCCGGCTGAACGGCGCCGCCGCCGGGCTGGGCGCCACCATCGCGCTGCTGTGCGATATCATCATCGCCGATGAAACCGCGCTGATCGGCGATCCGCATGTGAAGGTGGGGCTGGTGGCCGGCGACGGCGGCGCGGTTATCTGGCCGCAGCTCATCGGCTATGCCCGCGCCAAGGAATATCTGCTTACTGGCCAGATGCTTACCGCAGCCGAAGCCGCGCGCATCGGGCTCATCAACCACGCCGTGCCGGCAGCAGGACTCGATGCCAAGGTGGCCGCCACCGTTGCGGCACTTGCCGCCAACCCGCGCTGGGCGGTGCGCTGGACCAAGACCATCACCAACCAGCCCTTGAAGGCGCTGGTGGCGCAGATGATGGACGCCAGCATTGCCTATGAAACGCTGTCGAACCTCACCGCAGACCGGGCCGAGGCTGTGGCCGCCCTGCAGGCCCGGCGGCCGGCAGAGCTGAGCGGCGAATGAGCTTCCAGACCTTCACCGACGAGCCCGGGCACGTCTCCCAACTGCGCGACACCATCACGCGTTTTGTGGCCGACCATGCCCCGCGCGAGGCCCGCCAGCGCTGGGACCGGGAGAGCCGCTGGCCGCGCGATGTCTATGCAAAGCTGAACGAACTCGGCCTCACCGCCCTCACCGTGCCGGAGGCGCATGGCGGCGCGGGGCAGGATATCGTGGCCGCCATCGCGGTGATCGAGGAGCTGGCCCGCGCCGGCCCGTGCCTCGCCGGCCCGTTCATCCACACCGCCTTTTATGGCGGCATGAACCTTTCGGAAAATGGCTCGCCCGAGCAGAAGGCGGCGTTTCTGCCGGCGCTGGCACGCGGCGAGCTGTTCTTCGCCTATGGCCTGTCCGAGCCCGATGTCGGCGGCGATCTCGCCAGCGTCTCCACCCGCGCGGTGCTGGAGGGGGACGAGATCATCATCAACGGCGCCAAACGCTGGTGCACGGGTGCCGACTGGTGCCAGTATATCTACACGCTGGTCCGCTCGGGCGATGCGGATGCGCGCTACCATAATTTGAGTTTCGTGCTCATCCCCGCCGATGCGCCGGGCGTTTCGATGCAGCCCATCCACCATGCAAACCTGCGCTACACCGCCTCGATGGACGTGTATTTTGATAGCGTCCGCCTGCCGGCCAGCGCCATCGTGGGCGGGCGCGATATGTGGAACAAGGGCTGGCAGCTGCTTGCCGGCCGCGCGCTCGATGTGGAAAAGCTGGAGATCAGCGCAGTCGCACTCGGCATTGCCCGCGCCGCACTCGATGAAGCCTGGTCCTATGCAAAAGACCGGCAGCAATTCGGCAAGCCCATCAGCCAGCACCAGTCGGTCCGCCACAAGCTGGTCACCGCCCGCACCAAGCTCACCG
The DNA here is from genome assembly GCA_038325045.1 of Sphingomonadales bacterium. Taxonomy (GTDB): domain Bacteria; phylum Pseudomonadota; class Alphaproteobacteria; order Sphingomonadales; family Sphingomonadaceae; genus Sandarakinorhabdus. Next base: position 1,555 of record JBBQIP010000115.1, on the reverse strand, counting down.
CCGCGCGGCACATGCTCTACCACGCCGCCTGGCTGGCAAATGAGGGCCGGCCGTGCTCGGTGGAGACCAGCATGGCCAAGCTGTTCGTGGCCGATATGGGCGTGGAAATCGCGCTTGCCTGCCAACAGGTTCTGGGCGCCTATGGCCTTTCGGATGCGTTCGAGACCGAGCGCCATGTCCGCGATCTGCTCGGCATGCCCATCGTCGGCGGATCGTCCGACATGCAGAAAAACAACCTCGCCAGCCTGTTGAAGCTATGACTGCGCCGCTGCTCGCCAATGCGCTCGATCTGGCCGGAACGGTTTGCCCAGCACATCATGGTCGCCCCGCCACCTGGGAATGGACCAGCCGGGTTACGCTTGGTCTGCCGATGGATTTGTAGAAAGAGGGCCTCCGGCGGGCAGGGCCGGCGGCCCCTTTGCGCTTCTTAAACCCGGACCAGCCGCCGCCCGAAACTCGCGCCGGTGAACAGCCCGCAAAAGGCTGCGGGAAGTGTTTCTATTCCTTCGAATATCTCTTCTCGGAAAATGAGCCCGCCTTCGAGCATTCCGGCCATGGCTGCCTGGGCTTCGGCAAAGCCGGGCAGATCGTCGAAAACCAATATCCCCTCGATCCGCAGGCGCTTTGTGATCACTTCGCGCAGCGCCGTGACACCGGGCGGGTTGGTGGTGCCATAATCTGCCGTGGCGCCTGAAAGCACGATCCGGCCGAAGGGGCGCATTACCGGCAGCGCGCGTTCGATCATCGCATTGCCCACATTGTCGAACATCACATCATGGCCTTCGCCGGCCGCTTGCGCGAACGCTGCATCGAAGCCGGGTGCCTTGTAATCGAGCGCCCGGTCGAAGCCGGCCACATCGGTAAGCCAGCGGCATTTGTCCGGGCCGCCGGCCACGCCGATCACTTCACCCGCCCCCCAGCGCTTCGCCAGCTGGCCGGCAGTGGCGCCCACCGGCCCGGCCGCCGAGGTGATGAGCACCCGCTCGCCAGCCGCCAGCCGGGCCACGCGTTTCAGGCCGAACCATGCGGTCATCCCCGGCACGCCCAATGCGCCGAGCCAGCGCTGCGCGGGCACATCCAGTTCGGGCAGCTTGAGGAGGTAGCCGCGCCCCCGGCTCAGCACATGGCTGGCCCAGCCGGTCGCGGTCACCAGATCGCCTTCGGCAAACCCCTTGTGGCGGCTCTCCACCACCCGCCCCACGCAAAACCCGTCCACCGGCTCGCCGGGCATCACCGGCCGGGCATAGCTGGCGCCCGGAGACAGGCGCGAGCGGGTGCCGGGGTCGCACGATACAAACTGGTTGCGGATCAGGAACTCGCCCTCGCCCACGCTGGGCACCGGCTTGGAGACGATGCGGAAATCCTCAGGCCGGGGGTCGCCCTCCACATGGCGCACCAGCACCACCTGCTGCATGTCCTTCATCCGTGCATTCCCTTCGTAATTCTTATACCATGGCCCGTTGTTACAGAAAGCAGTGCCTCCGGCGGCCGGGGCCGCAGGCCCCGGACCCCAGTAGCTGGCGCACTCCTGGTAGGGCATTCGCTCGATAGGGGG
>JBBQIP010000114.1:0-8468 GCA_038325045.1 Sphingomonadales bacterium | reverse complement strand
TCGAGATACTCGCCCATCGCCGGCAGCGCTTCCTGGCTGATGCCGTTCACCGAACTGTCCATCTGGAACGACAGGAAGAAGCGGAAGGCGGCCGGCATCACCCCGAAATAGGCAAGGCAGGCGCCAGCGGTGAACAGCACCGGCGTAGCGATGAGGAACGGCAGGAAGGCGCGCTTCTCCTTGCGGTACAGCCCCGGCGCCACGAACAGCCAGAGCTGGTTGGCGATGATCGGAAACGCCAGCATCAGCCCGGCAAAGGCTGCCACCTTCACCTCCACGAAAAACGCCTCGTAGAGCTTGGTGTAGATGAGCTTGCCCACCTGCCCCGGCCCATAGGCATCTACCAGCGGCTGCACCAATATGCCGAACACCTTGTCGGCCTGGGAAAAGGCAATGCCGAAACAGATCGCAAAGGCGACCACGCAGCGCAGCAGCCGGGTGCGCAGCTCCACCAGATGGTCAAGCAGCGGCGCCTTGCTGGCGTCGACCTCGTTCTCGTCTTCAGCCGTCATCACGGCTGGCCTTGGGAGTGCGCTTGCGAGCCGGCCTCGCCGGCGCCCCGCCGTCGCCAGCAGGTTCGGCGGCCTTGCGCGCCTTGGGTTTGGACGCAGGCACTGATTCGGCTGCTGATTCGGGCGCGGCCAGTGGCAGCATTTCGTCGCCTGCCACGGGTTCTGGCAGAGTGTCCGGCGCAACCGGAACGCTCAGATCGGCGTTCGGGCCCAGCGGCTCGAGATAGGCGGTCGGGTCGAGCGCCGTCGCCTGGATGATCGCCTCATTCTGCTTTGCCCAGGCATTTTGCATTTCCTCGAGCTCCGCCTCGCGAACCATCGTGTCGAAGCCGGTGCGAAGGTGACGGGTCATCGACCGGCCCTTGGCAACCCATTGGCCCACGGTGCGCATGGCAAGCGGCAGCCGCTGCGGGCCCATGACCAGCAGCGCCACCAGGCCGATGACGAACAGTTCGGAGGAATCGATGCCGAACATTGGCGGTCAGCCCCTCGGGAAATGATCGGCAGCCGACCGGGCCGGGCCGCGGATCAGCGGTGGGGGATCAGCGGCGGGCGTCTTCCGTGGTGCTGGTGCCCGGCACCGGCGCAGGGCTCGAATCGGTCAGCTGCGCGGGCGGCGTCTTGGCCGGAGGCGGCGTGTCGCCATCCGCAAGACCCTTCTTGAAGCTGTTGATGCCCTTGGCAAAATCGCCCATCAGGTCGGAGATACGCCCGCGACCGAAGAGCAGGATGACGACGAGGATCAGTACGACCCAGTGAACAAGGCTGAACGAGCCCATGGCAATACCCTTGGCAGAACCCAGTGAAACATCGCTTCTAGCCGCTTCGGACGGCGAGCGCCAGTGCGCGGGCTGGCAAGCTTGGCACCTGCCGGCCACGCCCGCCGCGCCGGGCACTTGCGGCTCCGGCGCGGCGGCCGGGAAAAATGGTGCTGCCGGGGAGGAGTGAACTCCCGACCTCAGCCTTACCAAGGATGCGCACTACCACTGAGCTACGGCAGCATGCCCAAAGGGCCGGCGGGCTATGGGGGAGGTGGCACGGGCTGTCAAGAAACCCGCTGCCGGGCAAATGCCGGCCGGCCGTTTGCCGGTGGCCGGGGGCGGCGCTAGACAGGGCCGATGAGCGACCAGAAGACCGACCAGACGCCAGCGGCCAAGCCAACCGCCCGCGAAATCCGGCTCGCGGCGGCGCTGCGTGCCAATCTGGCGCGGCGCAAGGCGCTCAGCCGGGGGCTGGGGAGCGGCACCGACCCGGCTGGCGCAGAGGAGCCGGACCGCAACCCGCCAAAACTGATACGGGATTAAGGCCTGCTGCGTTCAAGAAGAGCCGGCTCCGCTTGCGCGGGGCAGGCGTCAGCCCGCCGCGCCAATCGCCTTGTCGAGCGCGCCGACCAGCTCAGGCGCCTGCGGCGTAACCTTGGAGGGGAAGGCGGCGATCAGCTTGCCATCCCGGCCAACCAGATATTTGTGGAAGTTCCAGGCTGGAGTCTTGTCCGCGCCCAGCGTGTTTGCCGCCCAGCGGTAGAATGGCACGGCCTTGGAGCCCTTCACCACGGCCTTTTCGGTCATCGGGAACTTCACGCGATATGTGGCCTCGCAGAAATCCTGGATCTGCTTGCCATCCTTATATTCCTGATCGCCGAAATCGCCCGACGGCACGCCGATCACGGTGAAGCCCTTGGCGGCATATTCGTTCTGCAGCTTTTGCAGCCCCTCATATTGGGGCGTGAAGCCGCAGAAGCTGGCGGTGTTGACCACCAGCAGCACCTTGCCCTTGAACTGCGACCACGGCATCGGCTTGCCATCGATGGTGCGGGTGGTGATGTCGAATGCCGAGGATGGCCCGGCCGGGCTGGCAGCGAAGGCGGCAGTCGCGGCAAGAGCGGCGCAGGCGGTAACGAACAGTCTCATGCAAAAACTCCCGGAAAACACGTTTCGTCATTAGCAGCAGATGGCACGCAAAAGCCCGTGCCGACATGTCGCAGCGCAGTTTCCTGTCGTGTGCCTCAGGCCAGCAAGCGGCGCAGCCAGCCGCCGGCGCTGGCAATCGCCTCGCCCGCCTCGGGCAGCAGCGGCACCAGGCTGGCGAAGCCATGGTTCATGCCCGGCCAGCGCTCGGCGCTCACGGCCACCCCGGCCTGGGCCAGGGCGGCACCATAGGCTTCGCCCTCATCGCGCAGCACATCGAACTGGGCGGTTTGCACCAGCGCCGGCGGCAGGCCTTCGAGCTTTGCCTGCAGGGGCAGCAGATCGTCCCCCGGCGCTGCCCCGCCGGCATAGAGATGCCAGAACCAGGCCATGGTGGGCGCGTCCAGCCCATAATCGGCAAAGGCCGCATAGCTGGGCCAGCGCTCGGGATCGGGCAGGTCGATTACCGGATAGAGCAGATACTGGCCGCTGATCGGCGGGCCGGCCCGGTCCCGGCAGCCGCGCGCCAGCACTGCGGCAAGGTTGCCGCCGGCGCTGTCTCCGGCCAGCACCAGCCGGCTGCCATCAAGATCATTCCCGGCGGCGTGCGTTGCCACCCAGTCTATCGCTGCCAGACCGTCTTCAAGCGCGGCCGGGAACGGGTGTTCGGGCGCCAGCCGATAATCGACCATCAGCACCGCCGCCCCGCTCGCCTGGGCCAGCGCATTGGCCAGCGGCGAATGGGTGTCGAGATCGCACAATACCCAGCCGCCGCCGTGGAAGAACAGGATCACCGGCAGCGGGCCTTCCGCATCCGCAGGCATGAACAGCCGCATGTTGAGCGGGCCGCCGGGACCATCGATGCTGAAATCGGTAATTTCGGTAGTCGGCTTGAAAGCCGCCAGCAGCGGCTGGGACCGGGTTCTAACATCCGCCCGCGCCTCATCGGGCGCCGAGCCCACAAGCGATTTTCCGGCCTGCAGGTCGAGGATCCTTGCCAGAAGCGGATGCAGATCGGGGGAGCGCGGTGTTTGATCGGGCATGGCACCAGCCTAGCAGCGTCGCAGCACCGCCGCTATGGGGAGGTTATGGCACTGATCCTCGGCCTTGAATCCTCCTGTGATGAGACTGCGGTGGCGCTGGTCACCAGCCAGCGCCAGGTGCTGGCCAGCCGCATCGCCAGCCAGGACGAGGCGCACCGCCCGTTTGGCGGGGTGGTGCCCGAACTGGCCGCCCGTGCCCATGCCGAGCGGCTGGCGCCGATGGTAGCGGATGCGCTGGCCGATGCGGGCGTTGCACTGGCCGATGTGGACGCGGTTGCAGCCACTGCCGGGCCGGGGCTGATCGGCGGGGTGATGGTGGGGCTGGTGACCGCCAAGGCACTCGCCATGGCCGCCGACAAGCCGCTGATTGCGGTCAACCATCTGGAAGGCCATGCGCTCAGCCCCCGGCTCATCGATCCGGAGCTCGAATTTCCCTATCTGTTGCTGCTGGTTTCGGGCGGCCATTGCCAGTTGCTGGCAGTGGAAGGCGTGGGCCGCTTCCGGCGGCTGGCCACCACAATCGATGATGCGGTGGGGGAGGCTTTCGACAAGACCGCAAAGCTGCTCGGCCTCGGCTTTCCCGGCGGGCCGGCGGTGGAGCGTGCGGCGCTTGCAGGCAATCCGCGCCGGTTCGCGCTACCACGGCCGCTGCTGGGTTCGCCGGAGCCGCACTTCAGCTTTGCCGGCCTCAAATCGGCGGTACTGCGCGGCTGGCAGGCCATGGCCGAGCCTGACGAACAGGCGCGCGCCGATATGGCCGCAAGCTTTCAGCAGGCAGCCACCGATTGCCTTGTCGATCGTACCGCCAGAGCATTGGCAGCCGCCCCCGGCCCGCTGGTGGTGGCCGGCGGCGTGGCTTCCAACGCCCATATCCGCGCGGCACTTGCGGCTTTGGCAGCAAAGCACGGCCGCAAGTTCGTGGCGCCGCCGCCATGGCTGTGCACCGACAATGCAGCGATGATCGGCTGGGCCGGTGCCGAGCGGCTGGCGCTGGGGCTGGTGGACACGCTGGACGCTCCCGCCCGCGCCCGCTGGCCACTGGACCCCGGCGCCGAGACGGTGCGCGGGGCGGGCGTTCGCGCATGAGCGCGAGCGCAAACAATCGTGTTCGCGCATGAGCGCCGCCATTGGCATCATCGGTGGCGGCGCGTGGGGCACCGCCCTCGCGCAGGCGCTGGCGGGCGAGGCCGATGTCCTGCTCTGGGCGCGCGAGCCCGAGGTGGTGGCCGCCATCAACGAAACCCGCAGCAACCCCGGCTTCCTGCCCGGCGTGGCGCTTTCGCCGCGAATCCGCGCCACCGGCCGGCTGGAGGATCTGGCAGTGGCAAGCCCGTGGCTGGTGGTGGCGCCGGCACAGCATCTGCGCGGCGTGCTCGCCGCCGCGCCCGCTACCGGCACACCGCTGGTGCTCTGCGCCAAGGGAATCGAGGCCGGCAGCCACAAGCTGATGGCCGAGGTGGCGGCCGAGGTGAGCGCGGCGCCGCTGGCAGTGCTCTCCGGCCCCAGCTTTGCCGCAGAGGTGGCGCGCGGGCTGCCGACCGCCATCACGCTGGCGACCGCCGATGCAGCACTGGGAGCGGAACTGGTGCGCCAGCTCGCCCGGCCCGCGCTCAGGCTTTATCTGACCGATGATGTGATCGGCGCCGAGATCGGCGGCGCCATCAAGAATGTGCTCGCCATCGGCTGCGGGGTGGTGGAGGGCGCCGGGCTGGGCCAGAACGCGCGAGCCGCTCTTATAGCGCGCGGCTTTGCGGAGATGCTGCGCTTCGGCGCAGCGCGCGGTGCGCGCGCTGAAACGCTGGGCGGGCTTTCCGGGCTTGGCGATCTGGTGCTCACCTGCAGCTCGAGCAGCAGCCGCAACTTCCGGCTTGGGGAGGGGCTGGGGCGCGGCGAGCCGGTGGCTGCACTCATGGGCGGAACCAGCGTGGCCGAAGGAGCGGCGACTGCCCCCGTGCTGGTGGCGGCCGCGCGGGCACTGGGCGTGGACATGCCGATTGCCGAGAGCGTGGCAGCGCTTCTGGAAGGGGCGCCGCTGGCCGAGATTATCGGTGCGCTGCTCGCCCGCCCGCTGCGCGGCGAATAGCCCTCACCAGATGCTGAGCAGCTTGGCGCCGGCGACCAGCAGCACCGCTGCAAGCAGCCGGAACAGCACCTGCGCCGACACACGGATGCCCACCCGCGTACCGATGAGCGCGCCCAGCATGACCGCCCCTGCATAGAGCGGCAGCGCTGCGGGAAGTGCCTGCACGGATGTGATATTTCCGGCCAGGCCGGCAATCGAGTTCACCAGGATGAACACCGACGCAACACCGGTTGCCGCCTTGGGAGCGGACCAGCCGGCAAACAGCAGCAGCGGCGACAGGAAAATGCCGCCGCCAGTGCCGGTGAGCCCGGCGAGCAGCCCGATGCCGGTGCCTGCAGCCACGCCGGGCAACACCGGGGGGTCGCGCCATTCCCGGTCCGCCTTCACCCCGCCCGGCCAGAGCAGCCGCGCCGCAGACGCCCAGAGCACCAGCCCGACCAGTGGCCGGTAAAGCGTGGTCGGCAAAACGATACCGCCGCCGATGAAGGCAAAGGGCGCCGCACCGATCAGGAACGGCCAGAGCGTGCGCCAGCGGAACAGCCCGGCACGCGCATAGCGCCACGACGCGAAGCTCGCCACCAGCACGTTCAACACCAGGGCCGTGGGCCGCATCTCCGCCGGTGCTACGCCGGCCAGCGCCATCAGCGCGATATAGGCCGAAGCACCGGCATGGCCGACGCTTGAATACAGCGCCGCACCGGTAGCCAGCCCAAGCGCCAGCAGCAGCGTTTCGGGCGTGAAGATCACCGACTAGAAATCTACGGCTATGCCGCCCTTCTCCCAATCTCCGTAGCGCACAGGGTCCGGCCCGCCCCGACCGCCGATCTCGCGCTGTTCCTCATCCGGGGTGGTGGCGGGCACATTTGCCTCGCCCGGCTTGGCTTCCTCGGCCGGCTTTGCGTCGTTGGTCATCGGTCCTGTCCATTGCCTTGGGGATGGCAAAGAGTTAGGCGCTCGACCGCTTGATTGAAAGGGGTGCGCGCTTGGCGAACCTGAACGGCAGGGTGATCGCTGTAACAGGGGCGGCGAGCGGCATTGGCCGGGCGCTGGCGCTGGGGCTGGCCGCCCGCGGCGCCAGCATTGCGCTCAGCGACCGCGACGAGGCCGGGCTGGCCGAAACCAGAGCCAGGCTTGGAAACGCCCATGCGACCACCCGCACCTTCGATGTGACCGACCATGCGGCATTGACCGGCTGGATCGATGACAGTGCAGCGGAGTTCGGCCGGCTGGACGGCATCATAAACAACGCCGGGATGACCGTCGTGGCACCTTTCGCAGACTGCCCCAAGGCTGCGTTCGATAAGGTAATGGCGGTAAATTTCAACGCAGTCGCAGAAGGTTGCCGTGCAGCATTGCCGCATCTCAGGCTTTCCGACCAGGCATGGCTGGTGAACATATCCTCGGTGTTCGGGATGATGGCCTATCCCACCCAATCTGCCTATAACGCCTCCAAGTTCGCGGTGCGCGGGTTGACCGAGGCGCTGCATCTGGAGCTTGGCATCACCGATCCGCACATCGCCGTCATCCGCGTGCACCCGGGCGGTATCAAGACCAACGTGGCGCGCAACGCCGTCCGCATTGCCGCACTCCCCGGCATGGACCGCGATATCGACTTTGCGGCCGAGTTCGAGGCCATGGCGCGGACCACGCCCGAGCAGGCCGCCGAAGCAATTTTGCGCGGCATGGAAAAGCGCCAGCACCGGGTGCTCATCGGCGGCGATGCCCGCTATATCGACTGGATGGTCAGGCTTTTCCCGTCCACCCACGCCCGCCGCATCGGCGCCATTTTAGGAGGCGGCAATCGCAAACGCTGATCAAGGTTCCGGCCAGGGCGTGGCCGCAAGGCGCGGCGCGCTGAAGCTGCTGATGGCCATTCTGGGGCGGGGCATGCCGCTTGAGGCGGCGCTGGAGGGCGCGCTCTCGGGCATCGGCTTGCCGCAGGACCGGGCGCTTGCCCGCCACCTCGCCTCCACCGTGCTGCGCTGGATGCCCGAGCTTGACCGGCTGATAGACAGCGCCACCCAGCGCCCGCTGCCCGATGATGCGCGCGCACGGATGGTGCTGCGCGTGGCGCTTGCCGGCTGGCTGCGGCTGGGCACGCCGCCGCACGCCGTGGTGGCAACCGCGCTGCCACTGGTGGAGGGCGGCCCCCGCCGGCTGGTGCACGGCGTGCTCGGCACGCTCATCAGGAGCGAGGCGCAGCTTCCGGAAGTGCCGGCACTTCCCGATGCCATTGCGATGCGCTGGGCAACCGATTGGGGCGCCGAAGTGGCCGACGCAGCCGGGCGGAGCCTTGCCGCCGAGCCGCCGATCGACCTGTCCGTGAAAGACCCGGCGGCTACGGCCGAATGGGCCGCGCGGCTGGGTGGAACCAGCCTGATGCCCGGCCATGTGCGCGTGGCGCGCGCCGGCCGCGCCGAAGATATGTCGGGCGCGCTAACCGAATGGCCGGGCTTTGCCGAAGGCGACTGGTGGGTGCAGGATCTTGCTGCCCAGCTGCCGGCGCGGCTGCTGGGCGCAAAGCCGGGCGAGCGGGTGCTCGACCTGTGCGCGGCGCCCGGCGGCAAGACCATGCAGCTGGCCGCCGCCGGAGCGGACGTAACCGCGCTCGATAATGCCGCCCAGCGGCTGGAGCGGCTTTCGGAGAATCTGGAGCGCACCGGGCTCACCGCCACGCTGGTCACCGCCGATGCGCTGCGCTGGGAGCCGCCCGAGCCCTTCGATCATGTGCTGCTCGATGCGCCCTGCTCCGCCACCGGCGTGTTCCGCCGCCACCCAGATGTGCTGCACCTGAAAGCGAACCGGGATATTGCGCCGCTCACCCTTTTGCAGGCCGCCCTGCTGCGCCGCGCCGCCGGCTGGCTGAAGCCCGGCGGCACGCTTGTCTATGCCACCTGCTCGCTCGATCCGCGCGAGGGTGAGG
>JBBQIP010000113.1:0-8481 GCA_038325045.1 Sphingomonadales bacterium | reverse complement strand
GACACTGCGGGACGCAGGCGATTGCTGGACGAAGTGAAATTCCGGCATGGATTTCCAGAAATCTGCCGAAATACGGGTGCGGCGATCGGCAATCGGGTCGCGGCTGCGCGCGCCATCATCCGCGCTGGACACCGCTTCGGCCTGCAGGCGGTTGAGGCGCTGCACCAGATCGAACCGATAGGCTTCGGCCTGGCGCAGGAATTCCAGATGGGTGGAAAGATCGGTCGCTGCAGCCAGCATCGAGGCACGGCGAACGGTAAGCGCCGGGCTGAGCAGGCCCATGGCTGCCAGCTTTGCAGACTGCGCTTGCTGGATGGCATCGGCGCGCGCGCCATAGACATCGAACAGTTTTGACGTCAGCCGCTCGCCCTCCATCGCCTGGATCCCGCGATAGTTCACCGGCAGATCCTCCACGCGTGTGACGCCATATTGCTTCAGTACGCTGGCCTTGAAGGCAGCGAAGTGCGGATCGTTGGCGTTGTGGCTGTCCCCCAGCCGGCGCAGATCGGCGGCGATGGCAAATTCGGTGTCGACCCGGCTGGGCACAGGTTCGGCAATGCCAGCCCAGCCGGCGGCGGCGCGCGGCACCAGCACCACAACAATGGCCCAGGCCGCAATCAGCCCGACCAGTGCGCCTTGCGACGTGCGCGCCCATGCCGATGCCGCCACGATGGCCAGCACCCAGATCAGCAGATAGGCCCCGTAGGCCAGTGCGGTTAGGGCCGCCATGCCGGCTTGCGCTGGCGCGGTGAAGGCAGCCCAGCCCAGCGCTGCCAGTGCCGGCAGCATGGCCAGCGCCGCGACGCCGCCCAGCGCCAAGGACTTGCCGCCCATCACACGCAGCACCGGCGCGCTATGCGCCCGCAGGCTGCGCAAACTGCCGCTCTCGCGCTCGCGCGCAACACTGGCAAACCCGAGAAATATCAACAGCAGCGGCGCCAGGCTTTGCAGTACAAAGGCTGGGGTCAACTGGCCGAAGCGCAGCAGATCGGAAGATTCGCGCGCCGCGCCAAAGGTTGCGCTGTTCTGCCGGTGGCCTTCCAGAAACAACCCCGTGCCGGTAAACGCATCGACGCCCGGATCAAACGCTGCCAGCGGCCCAACCGGGCGCAAAGCATAAGTGCCATAATGCACCATGCGGTGCGGGTGGCGATCAGGCTGCGCCTTGAACTGGGCGTCGGTAGCCTCCTGCGCCTCCGCGCGAGCGGCGGCAGCGGCCGACATCTGCACACCCGAAGTGATTGCAGCGATGGCAGACAGCAACAGCAACGAAGCGAACCCGACCAGCGCCAGCCGGGACCGCAGCATCAGCCGCAATTCGGCCATCGCGATGATGCCGATCATGCTCGGGCTCCGGCAATTTCTCCGGCAACGCCTCTGGCAAAGCCATCGTGCAGGGCGTTCAGATCAAAGCGCGGGCTGGTTTCATGCGCGGTCCATTCGCGGTCGATGCGCCCTGATTGGATAAGGCCGATACGATGGGCCGTATCGGCAGCACCAAGCAGATCATGCGTCACCATCAGCACGGCGACGCCGCGCGCAGACAATGCGCCCAGAAGCGCGTGGAAATCGGCGGACGCAGCCGGATCGAGGCCAGAAGTCGGCTCATCAAGCAGCAGCAGCGGTGTCTGGCGCAGCAGGGCGAGCGCAATCGCGGTTTTCTGGCGCATGCCCTTGGAAAAGCTGCCGGCGCGCGCATCCCAGGCCGAGGCGGCCAGGCCTACGCTTTCAAAGGCGGCCTCCATTTCGGCACGGGTGCGCGACGCCGCCGCCAGTTTCAGGAAATATTCGACATTTTCGCGCGCGCTGAGATGATCATACAACGCCACGTTTTCCGGCAGATAAGCCACTTTGGCGCGAACAGCATCTGGGCTGGTGGCTGGATCGGCACCGGCCACACTGAGGGTACCGCCGGCGCGGCCGAGGAAACCCAATATCGCAAACAGCGTTGTCGATTTGCCGGCACCGTTGCCGCCAAGCAGCGCGTAAATCTCGCCAGCCCGAAGCGACAAGGACAGCCCATCTAGCACGCGGCGCTCACCCCGCGTCACGACCAGATTTTCAATGTCCAACGGCATAGCCATCTCGGCCGCCCCCGCCATCAGTACCGCAACCTGAGCGCCAGCGATGCTGCGCGCGGGCTGCCCGGCTGCACCCACAAATCGTTGAAGCTGTTGCTGTACCAGGTGGCGTTGAACAAGTTGGTCACGTCTGCAAACACCTCGACATTCTGCGTGAGATTCAGCGAAGCGAACACCCGCACCAAGTTGTAATCGGGCAAATTGAAATTGGTGCCTGTTGCCCCCAGCCGCTCGCCGACATGCTGCACGCCGCCGCCCAGCATGAGCTTCATTGTGCCGATGTCGATGCTTTTGCTTAATTGCACGTTGAGCGTATGGCGCGGAATATTGAGCAGCGGATCTCCCGCCTGAATGTCGAAACCGAAGTTCAGGTCTGCCACATCGTTGCGCGCCTCGGCATCCACATAGGCATAGGAGAACCACAGATCGACGTCGCCGGGCAGTTTGCCAGCCAGATCGACCTCCAATCCGCGGCTCCGCGCCTGCCCGATCGGCAGCGAAAAGCCAGGGTTGCCCGGATCGGCGGCCAGCACATTTGATCTGGTCAGGTTGAACAGCGAAACCGTACCGGTCAGCTTGCCATCCAGGAGCGCCAGCTTGGCACCGATTTCGGCCGACTTCGACACTTCGGGATCGAACAGCGTGCCGGCCGCGGTGGCCCCCAGGTTGGCCCGAAAGCCCTGGCCATAAGCGGCATAGAGAGACACCGCATCGCTGGCCTCGAACACAATCCCGGCTTGCGGGCTGAACCGGCTGTAGGTCCGCTCGCTGGAGGCATTGTTGGCGCGGTTGAGGGTGCCAACCTCGACACTGTCAAAGCGCCCGCCCAGCCGCACCTGCACGCGGTCCGAAAGGGTAATCTGATCTTGCACATAAACGCCAAAGGCGCGCTGCTGATCCAGTCGATCGGTTTGCGGGCCCGGGGCTGGTAGCGGGAAACGGCCATAAACCGGGTTGAAGATATCTACATCATTGCTCTGCGCCGGGGTAGTGGCACCGCCGATCACCGCCGGGCGGAAGCGGAGGAACAGCTGACCATTGTCAAAACTGTCATGATCCGCACCAATCAACACGCTATGCGCCAGGCTGCCGGTCTCGAAACGGCCGGCGATTTCGCCGCGTATCACGGCATGTTCGCCTTCATACAGGCGGGACCGGCGCTGGCGCGAGAGGGAGCGGCCATCGCGGCCCACGCGCTGGCGTCCGCCGGCCAGTTCGGCCTCGGTGGAAAAGCCTTCCAGCCGCGTTTCGCGATATTGGGCCCCCAGAAGCAGGCTCCATCCGCCGCCGAAGTCGTGGCTCAATTGCAGCTGGTGGCCGGTTGCGTCGGCCTCGACCGGGCCATCGCCGGGTTCGCCGAAAAAATTCTCGCGTGGGACCAGGCCGAGCACACCGCCCAGGGCCACAGTGCCGCGATCGAAATCGGCTTCGGTCCGCGACAGTTCCAGATCATAGGTCAGGCTGGTGTCCGGCCCCAGCTTGACCAGCACAGAAGGCAAAAACCCATAGCGATTGCTGCGCACCGTTTCGCGGAAGCTACCGGCATCTTCATAAAATCCCACCAGCCTCACTGCCAGCACATCGCCGGTTGCAATGTTGACATCGGCATCGGCGCGCTGGCGATCAAAGCTGCCAGCCAGCAGATTAAGCCGGCCGCGATTGCTGAAATCGGCACGCTTGGTGACAATGTTGACTGTGCCGCCCGGCTCGCCGCGCCCGAAGAGTGCAGCGTTGGGGCCTTTCAGCACCTCCACCCGCTCGATACCGGCCGCGTCGCGCGCGCCACCAAAACCGCGCCCGCCATTAAAGCCATTGACCAGATAGCCCGACGGCAGATTTTCATCGCCGGCAAAGCCGCGCACCGCATAAGCATCCCAAAGCCCGCCGAAGTTATTCTGCCGCGCCACCGAGGCTGACAGATCAAGCACGTCGGTAAGCCGGGTGATGTTGTTGTTATCGAACTGCTGCTCGCCGATAACCAGTATGGCCTGCGGGGTTTCCTTCAGGGTAAAGTCGCCGCGATATGCCTGGCGCTGCCCGGTCACGATGATTTCTGCGTTGGCTGCTGTGTCGGCATCGGCCGCCTGTGCCGTCGTGGCCGCACTGGCCACCAACAAGGCGTAAACGGAAAGGCGGATGGCCTGCATTGTCGTGACGATCCTCTGCGCCGGGCAGCCGCGAGGCTCGCAGCGATCAAGCTTTGATACATTATATTATAATTCGTTCAAGGCCTGCTCAAGGTGCTGGAAACTGACGGCACAAGGTATTGGCAGCTACTGTGAATGGGTGGAGGACCGCCGCAACAACTCTTGTCAGAACGCTCCGGTCAGTGGCTCGGCACGGGTCACCGGCGATTGCGGTGCATGAGACCAGCGGGCTGCGGTCGCAGATCTCGTGCAATATGTTGGCTTCCGGCTCAGGTCAGCACCACGGGAATCCGGAGCCGGAAGCTACCCTGTGTACGCACTGCGCCGCCCCACGCAGTTCCAAATGGTATCAGCGGCGCTCGAACCACTCGTCATAATACCGCGACTTGCCATCGGGCTTCCGGGCAATGCCTCGACGGACAACCTGCCGGCCGTCGGGTTGAAATGTCCAGAATTCGCCTAGCACGGCATCATCGCCATTCAGGCGCAGGATCACATATTCATTAGCCGACAGGCGCTTGACGGAGACCTGGTTCGCCCCGGCTTGGCCGGTGATCGGCACAGGCGTTCCATCGACCGGCGCAGAGAAGGTCTGCACAGCTGGCGGCCGGTCGGGAGATGATGTGTTGGTGCTGCGATAGGTGAAGCGGTCCTGTGTAATGGTCAGTTCCACCATAAGTTGAAGGTTCTTCGGGGTCTGGCCATCGGAAAACTGCACTCGCGCAGGGTCAACCACCCAGGAGCCGCTGTGCATCGGGGCAGCGGCGGCCGGTATTGCAGCAAGCATATAGGCAAGAAGGATAGGTTTCATGTCAGTTCCCTTGATAGCGGCGGATTGCATTGTGGCGGATGACGATCGGCTTCACGCAAGCGCGGACCCCGAGCTGAATTTGCACAACTTGGCCATTCTTCCCCATGAAGTAAACTTCCACATCGACCGGTCGCAAGGCGCCAATACTGAAATTGACCGGTAGCACATGCTGCGTGCCATACAGGTGAAGGCGTTGGGCGGCCTGTCACCGTCATGGACGAGCCAGCTCGGCCGAGTGGCAAAGCAGCTCAGTAGGGCAGATAAGGTCGCCCTCGGGTCTGGACCACAACAGACACTAAAGCCTGGTACCAGGCTAGTGCGGAGCTGAAACGGTAAAACCTATGGCGTGCTCGTAACCGCGGATGGTTTTCTGCTGGGAGAAACGCAATTCGCTTCGCTCAGCCAAGTCGCTCAAGCCATCACCGGGGCGCATTGGTCAGGACCGCGGTTCTTTGGGGTGCAGCCATCACGCACGACCACGGGCGCGGCGGCCTCATCCGCCGCACGGCGTGCGGCTGCGCAGGCCGACTGGACCGCGTGCGGGTCATGAGCGAGCCCAAGCCCATCCGCTGCGCCATCTATACCCGCAAATCCACCGAGCGCGCATGGGAACCGAGGAAAGGGTGGTGCCGGATGAGGGGATTGAACCCCCGACCTTCGGTTTACAAAACCGCTGCTCTACCGCTGAGCTAATCCGGCGCAGTGTGGGGTGCCCCTAGCGCGGCCGGCGCCGGGCTGCAACGCTGCGGAGGCTCAAGGGCATCCGTAGCGACATTCAGGCGCTTCGTTCTGCCAGATGATGCGCACGATCAGGCTGCCGCGCTCGCGGCGCGGGTCGGTGAAGGCGCTGGCTATCGTGCCGCTGCGCGGTGCCAGCAGCGTATCGGTAACCCGGCCAAAGGCATCGGCCATGGTGGCGATGGTCTGGCCTTCCTCCACCTTGCTGCCGAGCGGGGCTGCGAGCGTGGCCCAGCCGCCGCGCGGAGCGGTGATCACCGCCAGCGAATTGCCGGTTACCATATTGGCCGGCGGCTCCACCACATTGCCTGCCAGCATCTTCCGTTCGCGCATCAGGTTCAAGATGCCGGCGGTGCCGCGCGCGATCATCGCTTCATCAAAGCGGCCCGGTTCGCCCAGCTCCAGCGTTATCGCGGGCACGCCGGCGCGGGTAAGCTCGTTTTCCACCGTGCCGTCCTCGCCGCGGTCCAGCTTCAGCACATCGGGCGCCATCAGCCCCGCCATGCGCTGCGTTTGCGCCGTGGAGGCAAAGGCATAGAGCACATAGGCGGTGCCCCGCGACTGGGTGTGGAGATCGACCGCCAGATCGGCGTTGGGGCGCAGCAGCTTCTGCCACAGCAGCCCGGCGTGCTGCGCCACGTAATTGCCTTGCGGGTCGCCGGGCATCTCGCGGTTCAAATTGGCGGCGGAGCGGCTATCGTCGGACGCGAATTCCCGCGTATTCTGCAGCAGGCCGGGCGGGTTGAGCCCCGGCACCGCCACCAGGGTGCCGGCGAGTGTGGTGGGGTCGATCATGCCGACCAGCCGGTGAATTATCCCGATGCCGTTCAGCTCGTCGCCGTGAATGCCGGCTGTCAGCAGCAGCCTCGGCCCCGGCCGGGCGCCCTTGATGACGATAACCGGCACCAGCCAGTGCTGGCCGATGGCAGTATCCCCGCCCTGAAACCAGAATCGGCTGGTCTTTGCCGCCGGCAGGTCGGCCGTATCCAGCGCCTCCACGAGCGGCACCTGGCCGAGTGTGCCGATGGTCCGGGTTTCGGCAAATGCCGGCGCCCACAGCAGCGCCGCCGCCAGCGCCAGATACGCCTTCACGCCGCCTCGCCGGGCACCGTCGCGCGGATGGCGAGGGCGTGCACCCGGCTCTCCATCAGCGGGCCGAGCGCTGCATAAATGGCGCGCTGCCGGGCCACCCGGCTGGTGCCGCGGAAGCTCTCCGCCTCCACCACCACGGTAAAATGGCTCTCGCCGCTGCCATCATGCCCGGCATGGCCGCGGTGGCTCTCGCTGTCATCGATCACCTCCAGCCGACTGGGAGCAAGGGCCGCGCGCAGCCGGGTTTCTATGTCGCGGGCCACGGGGCCCTGGCTTGCCTGCATTATCTGTTCCCTTTCGGCTGCGACGCCCTGCCGCTGCTGCTCGTGCCTCTGCTGCTTGTGCCGTTGCCCCATGCTGGTCGACAAGGCGTTTTCTAATTCTGTGCCATTGCTGGAGCCTTTGCCATCACCGTCCGCCCTGCCAGTCGCTTCCATGGTCGCCAGCCTTCTGCCGAGCCGCGCGCCTGCGCCGAGCCGGGCTGCGAGCTGCACGGCGAGTTCCGGGCGCCGCGCTCCAACCGGATGCCGGGCTCAACCGGCGGATGGCTATGGTTCTGCCTTGAGCATGTGCGCGCCTACAACGCCCGCTACAATTATTTCGATGGGCTGAGCCCCGATGAGGTTCATGCCGCCCAATCCCCGCTCGCTGGCTGGGAACGGGTGGCGACCGGGCGCGGCCGCGAGGCTTTCCACTTCGGCGATTCGCATGGGCTGTTTGCCGATATGCCGGCAGGTGCCGCCCCGGTGCGGGCGCGGCGCTGGCCCGATGCGGGCGATGCAAAGGCGCTGCAGGTGCTGGGGCTGGACGATTCGGCCGCCGGCAACGATGTGCGCCGCAGCTACCGCCGGCTTATCCGCAGCTACCACCCGGACAGCAATGGCGGCGACCGCAGCCTGGAAGGAAAGTTGCAGGCTGTCGTGCAAGCCTATACGCATCTGCGCCAACAACCGCGCTTCAAGTCGGAGTCCTGACCGCCGTGGCCACAGCCCCCAATCTGCCCCAAGCTTCCGGTGCGCTCACCGCGCCCGATATCACTGTCGATGCCCGCGAGGTGTTCGGTGTCGATTTCGAAATGGCGGTACCGGCCTTTTCGGTGCCCGATGAACGTGTGCCCGATCTCGATCCGGCCTATGTGTTCGACCCGGAAACCACGCTGGCGATCCTGGCCGGCTTTGCCTTCAACCGCCGGGTGATGGTGCAGGGCTATCATGGCACCGGCAAATCGACGCACATCGAGCAGGTGGCCGCCCGGCTCAACTGGCCGTGCGTGCGCATCAACCTCGATAGCCACATCAGCCGCATCGATCTCATCGGCAAGGATGCGATCGTGCTGAAGGATGGCCAGCAGATTACCGAATTTCGCGAAGGCCTGCTGCCATGGGCTTTGCAGACTCCAACCGCGCTCGTGTTCGACGAATATGATGCCGGCCGCCCCGATGTGATGTTCGTCATCCAGCGCGTGCTGGAAGTGGAGGGCAAGCTGACCCTGCTCGACCAGAACCGCGTCATCCGGCCCCACCCCTATTTCCGGCTGTTCGCCACCGCCAACACCGTGGGCCTGGGCGATACCACCGGGCTGTACCATGGCACCCAGCAGATCAACCAGGGC
>JBBQIP010000112.1:0-8566 GCA_038325045.1 Sphingomonadales bacterium | reverse complement strand
GCAAACGTTTCGTGACGCCGGGCATGAGCCTGGGGGCGCTGTCGCCCGAAGCCCACGAAACGCTGGCGATCGCGATGAACCGCATCGGCGCCAAGGCGGTCAGCGGCGAGGGCGGCGAGGACCGCTCGCGCTACACCCCCTATGCAAACGGCGACAACGCCAATTCGCCCATCAAGCAGGTCGCCTCCGGCCGCTTCGGGGTCACAAGCGAATATCTGCTGGCGTGCGAGGAGATCGAGATCAAGGTGGCCCAGGGCGCCAAGCCCGGCGAGGGCGGCCAGCTGCCCGGCTTCAAGGTGACCGATCTCATCGCCAAGCTCCGCCATTCCACGCCGGGCGTCACCCTCATCTCGCCGCCGCCGCACCACGACATCTATTCGATCGAGGATCTGGCGCAGCTTATCTACGATCTGAAGCAGGCCAACCCGCGCGCCCGGGTGTGCGTGAAGCTGGTGTCGTCCGCCGGCATCGGCACGGTGGCAGCCGGTGTCGCCAAGGCGCATGCCGATTGCATCCTCATCGCCGGCAATGTCGGCGGCACCGGCGCCAGCCCACAAACCAGCATCAAATATGCCGGCACGCCGTGGGAAATGGGCCTTTCCGAAGTCAATCAGGTGCTCACATTGAATGGCCTGCGCCACCGGGTGAAGCTGCGCACCGATGGCGGCCTCAAGACCGGCCGCGACATCGTGATCGCCGCCATTCTGGGCGCGGAGGAATTCGGGATCGGCACGCTGGGGCTGGTGGCGATGGGCTGCATCATGGTGCGCCAATGCCATTCCAACACCTGCCCGGTGGGCGTGTGCACACAGGATGATGCGCTGCGCGCCAAGTTCAGCGGCTCGCCTGAAAAGGTCATCAACCTGATGAGCTTCATCGCCGAGGAAGTGCGCGAGATCCTTGCTCGCCTCGGTGTGCGCTCCTTGGATGAAGTGATCGGCTGCACCGAGCTGCTGCGGCAGGTAAGCCGGGGTGCCGAACATCTCGACGATCTCGACCTGAACCCGATTCTGGCCAAGGTCGATGCGCCCGATACCGAGCGCCGCTTCAACATTGCCACCCACCGCAACGAAGTGCCCGACAGTCTGGACGCCGAAATGCTGAAGGACGCCGAACATCTGTTCAGCCGCGGCGAGAAGATGCAGCTCACCTATACCGTGCGCAACACCCACCGCGCCGTGGGCACCAGGCTTTCGGCCGAGATCACCCGCACCTTCGGCATGGCCGGGTTGGCGCCGGGGCATATCAGCGTGCGGCTGCGCGGTTCCGCTGGCCAGTCGCTCGGCGCCTGGGGCGTGCAGGGCCTCAAGATCGAGGTGTTCGGCGAGGCCAATGATTATGTCGGCAAGGGCCTGTCCGGCGCCACCATCACGCTGCGGCCCATGGTTTCCTCGCCGCTCGCCACCAACGCCAACACCATCATCGGCAACACCTGCCTCTACGGCGCCACCGCCGGAGCATTGTTTGCCGCGGGCCGCGCGGGCGAGCGTTTTGCGGTTCGCAATTCGGGCGCCAATGCGGTTATCGAAGGCTGCGGCGCCAATGGCTGCGAATATATGACCGGCGGCACCGTGGTGGTGCTGGGGCCGACAGGCGATAATTTCGCCGCCGGCATGAGCGGCGGCATGGCCTTTGTGCTCGATGCGGGCGATGATTTCCCGCGCCGGGTGAACCAGGATTCGGTCATCGTGCGCCGCATCGGGTCTGCACATTGGGAAGGCGTGGCGCAGGCGCTGATCGCAGACCATGCCCGCGAGACCAGCTCCAAATGGGCGGCAGCGCTGCTGACGGAATGGGACCGGACCGCCGCCCAGCTATGGCAGGTGGTGCCCAAGGAAATGCTGGCCCGGCTGCCCAAGCCGCTCGATGATTCCGAACAGGCGGTGGCAGCCGAATAGCTGGGAGCTTGAAAGCCGGCAGTCCAGTGCCATATCTCCGCTATACAGTTGGCAGAGAAAGGCCCGGCCCATGAGCGGCAGCAGGAACGACGGCAAGACCAGAGGCAGCGGCAGCACCGGAAGCGGCAGCAGCGGGCCAGACCCGCTGATGGAAAGCCTGATGCAGCTTGCAGCCGGCGCCGCCCCCTTCATCCGCCGCGCCCGCGAGGCCGGCATGTTCAAGTCGGACGGCTTCCGCGCCAGGGGCGATACCGTAAACGCCGCTGCCCAGCCAGCGGAGCAGGCGCCTCCCCAGCCCGCCACCGACCGGTCAGCGCTCGAAGGCATTATCGTGCGCCAGGCGCTCCGCATCCAGGAGCTGGAGGCCGAGCTGGCAACGCTGCGCGCCAAGCCGGCTCAAGCTTCTCCAAAGCGCGCAGCAAAGGCTGCGGCAAAGCCTGCCGCCAAGCCCGCCCCCAAAACCGGCCGCAAGTCTGCGAAATAGCCCCTGGAAATAGCCCCGCCAGACAGGCGATCAGGGCCTTTGTGAAAATCACCTGTCCGCGATGCTCTCGACGGCGCCGGCTTTCATTGCGCGCGTGTTCGGCTATGGAAGGCGCTTCATGTGGCGCCTGCACCAGTTCCCGCTCTGTCCGTTCAGCCGCAAGGTGCGGTTTGCGCTCGCCGTCAAAGGCGTGACGGTGGATCTTGTCACCGTGCTGCCGTGGGAAAAGCCGGCATCGCTGCTCGAGATAAACCCCGCCGGCCAAACCCCGGTCATCACCCTCGATACCATCACGCTCGTCGATTCGACCGCCATCTGCGATTATTTCGAGGAGACTATCGCCCGGGTCCCGCTGCTCTCCGGAACGCCCGAGGAGCGCGCAGAAACCCGCCGGCTGATGGTCTGGTTCGACCAGAAATTCTATGCCGAGGTCACCGCCCCGCTGCTTTCGGAGCGCATGTACAAACGCCTCTACACCCGCAACCCGCCAGAGGCCTCGACCCTGCGCGCGGCGGCCGCAGCGGCAGACGCGCATCTCGATTATCTGGACTGGCTGCTGGAGCGGCGGCGCTGGCTGTCGGGGGCCGGCTTCGGCATTGCCGATGTGGCAGCAGCAGCACAGATTTCGGTGGCAGACTATCTGGCCGGCATCGAATGGGACGGGCATGAGCCGTCGCGCATCTGGTATTCGGCCATGAAATCCCGGCCCACCTTCCGCCCGCTTCTTGGCGAGCGCATGGAAAGCCTGCCGCCAGCGGACCATTACGACAAGCTGGATTTCTGAGCGGCCGGCCGATGCGGATCGCTTTTGATGCCGAGATTTTCACCCAGCAGCACCATGGCGGCGTCTCGCGCGCCCATGCCCGGCTGGCCGGAGCGCTGGCCGCGCGCACGCACCAGGTGCGGATCAACGCCGCTGTCCATGTAAACGCCTATCTCTCAGGCCTGTCGGCCGAGGTGGCGCCGGGGCTGGCACTTGCCGATACCAGCCTCAATCGCCGGCTGGCGCGGCTGGTAAACCGGGTTGCAGAGCCTGTCGGCATCGCCCGTTTCAGCCCCGATATCGTGCAGGAAACCTATTATCGCCGCCAGCCGGTCGGCCCCCGCCGCGGAGCCCGTGTGCTCATGGTCTATGACATGATCCACGAGCTGTTCCCGGCCCAGTTCACCGCCGATGATCCGACCGCAGCGCTGAAGGCCGCCGCCGTTGCCCGCGCCGATCATGTGCTGTGCATTTCCGAAAGCACGCGCACCGATCTGCTCCGCTTCCACCCCGCCGCCACCGCCCGGTCGAGCACGCTGCTGCTCGGCTTCGACCCCGCGCCGCCGGGCATCGAAGCGCCGCCACCACCAGACCAGCGCCCCTATCTGCTGTTCGTGGGCCAGCGCGGCATCTACAAGAATTTCGCCGGCCTGCTTGCCTCCTACGCAGCGTCGCCTGCGCTCAGAGCGGAGTTCGATCTGCTGGCAGTCGGCGGCGGCACCTTTTCCGCTTCCGAGACCGAGGCAATCGCCCGCCACGGCCTGTCCGGCCGCGTCCATCAACGCCCGGCGGATGACAGGGCGCTCGCCGGCCTCTACGCTGGCGCCAGCGTGTTCATCTATCCCTCTCTTTACGAAGGTTTCGGCATTCCGCCGCTGGAGGCGATGGCCGCCGGCACCCCGGTGGTCGCCATGCGCGCCAGCTCGGTGCCCGAGGTGTGCGGCACCGCCGCCCGCTATGCCGAGCCAAATGATCCCGCCTCGCTCACCGTCGCAATCGAGGCGGTGGCGCTGTCGCCCGCCACCGCGGCGGCGCTGGTGCAGGCCGGCCGCGCCCGCCTGCAGGCGTTTTCCTGGGAGCGCACGGCGCAGGTGGCCGAGCGCGCCTATCAGGCCTTGCTCTGAGCGGCGGCCGATGAAAACCGCTCTCATCTGCGGCATCAGCGGGCAGGATGGCGGCTATCTCGCAGCCCTCCTGCTGGCCAAGGGCTATAAGGTCTGGGGTTCCTCGCGCGATCCGCAGGCGCAGGGCTTTGCCCAGCTGGCCGCAATGGGCATCCGCGAGCAGGTGTCGATGGTCTCCATGGCGCCCGATGATCACCGCAGCGTGCTCGCCGCCGTCACCCGCACCGCGCCCGATGAAATCTATGCGCTTGCCGGGCAGAGCTCGGTCGGCCTGTCGTTCGAGCAGCCGGCGGAAACGCTGGAAAGCGTGGTCTTCGGCACCCTCAACCTGCTCGAAGTCATCCGCTATCTGGGGCGGCCGATCCGGCTCTACCATGCGGCATCGTCCGAATGTTTCGGCGATCTAGGCGGCCGGCCGGCAACCGAGGACACCCCGTTCCGCCCGCGCAGCCCCTACGGCGTGGCCAAGGCCTCGGCCGCCATGCTGGTCTCCAACTACCGCGAGGCCTATTCGCTGTTTGCCTGCAACGGGCTCCTGTTCAACCACGAATCGCCGTGGCGCCCGCGCCGCTTCGTTACCGCCAAAATAGCCGATGCAGTCCGCCAGATTGCGGCCGGCGCGCCCGATCGCCTGCGCCTCGGCCGGCTCGATATCGTGCGCGACTGGGGCTGGGCGCCGGAGTTTGTGGAGGCCATGTGGCGCATGCTGCAGGCCGATGAAGCCGGTGATTACATCGTCGCCACCGGCACCTCGGCGCGGCTTGAAGATTTCGTGTCCGCTGCCTTTGCCGCCCGCAACCTCGATTGGCGCGATCATGTGGATATCGATCCCGCCCTTGGCCGGCCCACCGATCTCGGCTGGAGCGGCGGCGATCCCGCCCGCACCGAGGCCCGGCTAGGCTGGCGCGCGCAGGTGATGATGGAGCAAGTCGCCCGCCGGCTGGTCGAAGGGTGAATGCCCGCCGCTACGGCACTGATTGCAACCGATTTGTAACCATGTTCAACTGGCGGCAAGGGCCAGTTCGCCGTTATGGCGGGCGCATGAGGGGGCAAAACGCAAATGGAGGGTAGTCGGCCGCAACCGGCGTTGCCTAGGGGCTTTGCCCAGGCCCTGCTGGGGCTGGCGCTGGCGTGGCTCGGGTTCGCCGTGCTGCGGCTTCTGCTCGGCCCGCCGCCCGCCACAGCGCTCGAAAAGCTGGATGCCGGGCTGCCGCTGCTGCTGCCGCTGGCGCTTGCGGTGCTCATGGCCGGCCTGCTGCGCCGCCCCCCGCCAGTGGAAGATGATGACCGGCTCGCCGTCGCCACCGCCGAGGCGCAGGCCCTGCAGGCAGCGCTGGCCGAGCTTGAAACCAGCCTGGCCGCCGCCAGCGCAGGCGTGAAGGCGCTCGCCGCCAGCGCCGGCACCGAGAGCAAAGGGCTGGTCGCACAGTCACGCAAACTGGCTGAAAGCGCTGCCATAATCGCACAAGGCAGCAGCACCGCCACCGCCACCGCCGGCCAGCTCGCCACATCGCTCCCGGCGCTTTCGGGCGCGCTGGATACGCTGCGGGCCGGGCTGGGCAGCCTTGCCGAAGATGCCGGCGTGCAGCTGCGCGCGGTGGAAGCCATGCTCGGCCGGGTGGCCACCGAGAATGCCGATGCCACCACGCGCGCCGATGCCTCGCTCGCCCAGCTGGTAAACCAGTTCAGCCGGCTGGATGAAGTTTCGCGCGCCAGCACCGATGCCATGGCCAAGCGCGCCTATGCCCTCGATGCGGCAGTAGACGGCGTTCTCGCCCGCTCGGATTCAGCCCTGGTCACCGTCGAATCCCGGCTGGGCACGCTGCTTTCGCAAATAGAAGCCGGCCTCGAAACCGGCACCGGCCAGCTCGGCCGGATCGGTGATGAAAGTGCGCGCCGCTTCGTGCAGCGGCTGGATACGCTCACCACCGCCGCCCGCGCGCTGGAAAGCATCCTCGCCGGCCATGATGCCATTACCGAGCGTCTCGCCGCCCGCCTTGCCGAAAGCGAGGCAACCGGCATGCGCATGGCCGAGCCAATAGCCGGGCTTGCAGAAGCCGGCAGCACGCTCGCCACCAGCCTGGATCTCAGCCTCGCCGCCGCTTCCGACAGCCTTGCCGGGCTGCTGGAAGCAACCGACGGCGTGCGCACCCAGGCCGAGGATATCGCCACTGGCGAAGCGCGGCTGCAGGCGCTCGTCGCCCGGCTGGAAATCGGCCTCGCCGATGCCGGGCTCGGCCTCGCCGCGCTGGAAGCCGCCGCCCGCGCCGCCGGCACCGCCGGAGAAGATGCCGCCGGCCGCATCGAGGCGCCGCTAAGCGCCATCCTCGCCGCGATCACCGAAACGCAAGGCCGGCTCGATACAATCGAAACCCGGCTGGTCACCCGCGAGCGCGACACCACCGCGCGCGATGCCGATGCCCTGCTCAGCGCGCTCGGCGTCCATGTGGGAGATCTCGCCCGGCTGCTCGACCTGCCGGTGCCCGAAAGCCAATGGGCAGCCTGGCTGAAGGGCGACCGCAGCGTGCTGCCACGCACCGTGCTGGCACTGCTGAACGAGGACCAGCAGCGGCTCATCGCCCGCCACCTCGCCTATGATCCGCAGTTCCGCACCCTCGCCCAGCACTTCCTCGACCGGTTCGAGGCGCTCATCACCCGCCTGCTCGGAGACCGCGACGGCGACGCACTCGCCGCCACCATGCTCACCTCAGACCTCGGCAAACTCTATGTGCGGTTGGGCGAAGCCGCCGGCCGCCACTTCGCCACCGAAACCGCCGCCACACAGCCGGGGGTCGAGGATGGTGCGACTGCCAGCTGAGGCACGGTAGCGGCAAGGAAGGGAGCCTCCGGCGGCCGGGGCCGCAGGCCCCGGACCCCGTTTGATTTGACGTGCAACTGGATTGATCGGTTCAGGGAACAGGGAATAGCTTTGCCAAGTGCATCGCTTGCATACCAGCACTTCGAGAATGTCCGATATCGACCCCTAGGGGACATTCGCTATTACCTAAAGCCAAGTGTCGCTGAAGGCCATTCCTGCGATGAATCCAGCATATAATGCATATGTAATCGAAAAAATGGTAAGTAGAGCAGTGGAAATCCATGCGTTTTTGGATCTCCAAATCAGCCAACCGGAAATGACAGCGACGAGCGCGAAGAACGATAAAACAAGCGGAGTTGAAACTGCTTGTCCGAGTTGACCTCTATTAAGGCCTGCAAACGCCACGAGTGACTCAGAGAGGACGAAGGGAATCGCGAAAAGCCATAGACCACGATTGCGCCGATAAATGCCGATTCCAGTGCCCACAACACCCGACACGACCCCAATAGCAGGGACAGCGCTAAGGTAGCTCGCAGAGAACGGCGCTAGAACAGACGAGAAATACCACTCGGGTAGTGCGCCAATCAGCCATAAAGCGCTGTTCATAAAATTATCCTTTTAGACCAATGTCCGCTCTCTGCCCATTTGCAGATATTCGGCCGAGTTCAAAGCCGAATTGACCGCCATAAAATGGGGTCCGGGGCCTGCGGCCCCGGCCGCCGGAGGCGCTCCTGGTGTTGATTGTTGAAGGCCGGCACCGGCCTTTAGCAATCGACTTGAGGCAGAAAGCGAAGGCTGCGGCAAAGCCGCAGCTGTCGTCGGACGGGTTGAGGCGCCGAAGGGGCGCCCGCCCCGCCGGCCGGGTTTGCGCGAGTCGCGCAATAGCGCCGCTATTGCTTGCCGCGCTTCACCTGAAAGGCGGCTCGTCAAACGCCCGCAGCTTGCGCGAATGCAGTTCCGGGCCTTCGCCCATCAGCCGGCGCAGTGCCTCGATGCCGATATGGAGATGCTCCGAGATCGCGCCTTCGTAAAAGCGGTTGGCTTGGCCGGGCAGCTTTATTTCGCCGTGCAGCGGCTTGTCGGATACGCAGAGCAAAGTGCCATAGGGCACCCGGAACCGGTAGCCCTGGGCGGCTACGGTCGCGCTTTCCATGTCCACTGCCACGGCGCGGGTCTGGTTGAAGCGCAGGGCCGAGCGGCTGAAGCGCAGCTCCCAGTTGCGGTCGTCGGTGGTCACCACCGTGCCAGTGCGCAGCCGGGGTTTCAGCGCCCCGCCGGCGGCGCCGGTCACTGCCTCGGCGGCTGCCTGCAGCGCCTTTTGCACTTCGGAAAGTGCCGGGATGGGAATTTCGGGCGGCAGCACTTCATCGAGCACATGGTCATCGCGCAGATAGGCGTGGGCCAGCACATAATCGCCGATGGATTGGCTGGGTCGCAGCCCGCCGCAATGGCCTATCATCAGCCAGGCCTCGGGCCGCA
>JBBQIP010000111.1:0-8584 GCA_038325045.1 Sphingomonadales bacterium | reverse complement strand
GTAATCGGCGTCTCGCCAAAGACTTCGAGCAAAACATCGAAACCGCCACCGCGTGGCTGTTCCTCGCCTCCGTCCAGCTCATAACCCGAAGAATCGCAAGAGCTTAACCCAGATCAACGGGCTTGTGAGTCAGACTCTTAGGGAAATTTGTGACGAGCTGACTGTGCTTCGTCAGTTGGGGAGGTGTGCAGGCTTTGTCCAACCGTAGACCCGCACCCTCCGCTCATGGTGCCTGACCGGAGAGCCTGATTCCTCGACGAAATTCGTCTAAAATGCTTTGATCAGCGGCTTTTCGCCGTTGCAATCGCCCCCGGACGGGCATCGAAATTCAGCACGCCATCAACCGGAGCCAGTGTCTTTCCATCGAAACGGAATGCTTGGATCGTCTTTTCGACAGCGCATTGTACCAGAATCGTGCGCGTATCGTTGCTGAATGCCGCCCCTTGGCAGTTATGGCCGATAACTGCCTCCGCGATAGGCGCCAGGTTCTTGCCCGCGGCGCTGAAGACCTTCAACCGGCCGGTGACCTCGGCAAAATTCGGGGCGATGCGCGTGAAGGCCGATCCATTGCCGATAACCGCCGCCAGATAGCGCCCATCCGGCGACAATGCGACATGCTCGGGGGTCGGGCCGACAGTGACTGCGTTCACCATCTCCCCTTTGGCGAGGTCGACAATCGCAATTGCCCCTTCTTTGCCCGACAGGGGCGTGCCGCCAAAATTGCCGGTATAGAGGAAGCGCCCATCGCGGCTGATCACAGCGCCATCGGGATTGATGCCGACAGCGATATCGCCGTCGCGGCGGACTCCGGCGGCATCGATGACCAGCTTGCTCAACTTGCCATCGCCGAAGCGCACGACATAGGCGCTGCGCCCATCCGGTGACGAGACGACATCGCGCGGTTCCGACTTTGCTTCGAGCTTGATCGTCTGCAGCAGCTTGAGCGTGCCGTCGGGCAGCACCTCGACAACCGAAACCGACTCGTCGCTTGCGCTGGCAACCAGCGCGCGCTTGCCATTTGGCAGCAGGGCGATGCCCATCGCGCCCGGCGGCAGTTCGAGCTGGCCGGTTACCTTGGGCTCCGCAGGCTTCCGGAGGTCGATCCTCGACATGACGCCCCATGGCTGCAGCTTTTGGTCCGGGCCGGCGCGCTGGGCCGATGTGACCAGTGCAAAACGGCCATCGCGCGCGACCGCGACCGATACCGGAGGCCCGTTGAGCGTGGCAGGCGCGGCGACTCGCCCAATGATTCCCGGCTTTCCGTTGCGATCGACCGATAGCGTTACAACCTCGTCAGGGAACGGGCCGGGCAAGACATCCCCGGCGCGGACCTGCTTTCCGTCATTGGCGGAAACAAAGACCTGCGCCGCGGCCGGCCCGGCCCAGATGCTCATCGAAAGCATGCCGAGCAACATCATTCTGTATTCGCGCCTCATTAACTTCTCACCTGTTGAGGGAAGTACAGCGTATCGAGCGGCCTGCCTCTTCCGCTCATCTACATGATCTGCAATGTTCCTTGCAACTTGGCTGGTCAAGCTAAAAAATATACGCCCGAAATGTGGCGGTTTAGGGGAGAGATCATGAATAGCTTGTTCAAGATTCGTCTGGCCGGTGTTTCAACTATAGCGATTGCGGCAACGCTTTTTGCCGGTGCCGCCCAAGCCCAGCTTCAGCCAGGAGCGGCGGCTGGCAACGATGATGCCGAGATCATCGTCACCGGCACCAGTATACGCGGCGTGGCGCCTGTCGGGTCGAACCTTGTTTCCGTCACCACGGAAATGCTCTCTGCAGTCGGCGCGCAGACCGTCACCGGTGCGCTATCTTCGGTTCCGGCGCTGAGCGGTATCACCGGGCAGGGCACGACGGCCGCCTTTTATCAGCCAAGCATCCACCAGCTTGGCGCCAGCGCTTCCAATTCCACCCTCGTTTTGATCGACGGTCATCGCGGGCCGACAGGCGGTACAAACCACACTTTCCTCGATCCCAATATCGTTCCGCAAAACATGCTCGAGCGGGTCGATGTGCTCGCCGAGGGTGCGTCCTCGGTATATGGTTCGGACGCTGTGGCCGGCGTGATTAACTTCATCACCCGCACCAAGTTCGACGGTATCCAGGCGGACGCCTCGCTTATCATGCGCGATGGCACTACCGGCTATTCGGCGGGGCTGCTGGTCGGCCGCAGTTCGGACGACTTCTCGGCTGTTGTTGGCGCCACCTACATTTATCAGGACAATCTGCAGAACAGGGACCGGGATTTCACCTTTCCGGATCATAGCGGCAAAAGTGTTGGCAACGGCCTGTCCGGCGGCAATTTCCTGACCCCGTTCTGCGACCCGGCGACAATCAACACGACTGCGCGAACCTGCACCAATTGGGATCTGACAGATCTCGTAGGCAAGGAAACCCGCGCAAACGTGATGGGCAAGTTCTCGTTTACGGCCAGCGACAAGTTGGTTTTGGGCGTAGACTTGCTGTATTCGCGCCGCCGCCTCACCTCGCAGGTTGGCTCGGGCAATGTTCAGGGCACGGCGTTTCAAAGCGGCCCGCAAGCAAACCCCTTCTATACCAATCTGCCAGGCTCGACAGCCACTTCGCAGACAATACGCTTCGATCCGACCCGGCTGTTCGGCCCGGCGCAATCGGAGAACAACAGCGATTCCATGTATGCCAATTTTACCGCCAGCTATGAGATCAGCGATAGCTGGGCTCTGGACGGGCTGGCGAGCGCCGGCCGGGATGAAAGCAGCACCCTTGTTCGGAATAACATCAACGGCAGTGTCGCGCTGTTGGGCCTCAATGGCACGACCAACGGTGGCGGAAGCCTTACGGCGGTTTCCATTCCGGGAACCAACACGATCGTAACGCAGCTGCCGCTCACCGCCGCCAATGCGATTGATGTGTGGAATCCGGCAGCGACCAATCGAACGTCGGATGCGGTGCGCGCGAACCTGCTCGACAACACCAACCTGCTGCGCAACACCAGCGGCTATCAACAGTTGCGGCTGATTGCCAACGGCACGCTGTTCGACCTGCCCGGCGGGCCGCTCAAACTGGCTTTCGGCGCCGAGTTGTACAACACGCAGCTTGGCCAGTTCGTGACCCGCGCGAACAACTCCGGCCCGGCGCGAACCGGATCGCAGCAGCTCCGGTTCGATTTCGACCGTCAGGTCACGTCCGGTTTTGCCGAAGTGAATGTGCCTCTGGTATCGCCCGATATGGAGCTCGGCTTCATCCACCGCTTTGATATATCGGCAGCTCTGCGGCATGATAATTACAGCGAGTTCGGGGGCACTACGAATCCGAGGCTGGCGTTCAACCTCGATCCTGTCGAGGGGATCCGGATCCGCGGTAACTGGTCCACATCCTTCGTGGCTCCGCCGCTGACGATCTTTGGTGATGAGTTTGGCGCCTTCGGAACGGCGGGATGGAACACCCAGCAGAACAACATCAACGTGCCGGTCGCCGCCTATCCGAATCTTACCCAGATCATTCCGTCCTGCGCTGGCCAGACGCTCTGCAACATCAATACCCTCAACGGAATCCAGGTCACCAGCGGTGATCAGAACGCGCAGCCGCAGACTGGCGATGGGTGGTCGCTCGGCTTCGATGTCGGGCCGAGCCTGATCCCGGGGCTTCATGCCGGCGTTACCTACTGGACCACCAACTTCGAGGGCGGGGTAACCGGTCCGCAGATCGGCAATGTCATCAACACCGCATCGGCTCAGTCGCTGCTCACCTTCTTCCCCGGTTGCGCGTCCCAGGCGCAGATCGATACGGCAACGCAGGGTATTCCGCAGACCAACAGTCTGGCGCCGTGCACAAGCTATATCTTCCGCACGCTCAACACGAACTGGTTGAACCTGCGCATCGCCGGTATCGACTACAGCATAGATTACGATCTGCCCGTGGAGGGAATAGGAACTCTGTATACCGGTGTTTCCGGGACACAGTTCACGAAGTTCCAGCAGTCCTTCGGCAGCGGCCCATTCTACAGCATCCTCGGTACAGCCGGAAACAACGGCACATTCCCCTCGATACGCACCCGGATCCGGGGCTATATCGGCTGGTCGAACGATGGCCTGTCTATCCGCGGGTTCGTCAACTACACGGGCGCATTCCGCAATTACTCTTCCAACACGGTCAATCCTTTGACCCGCGATGCGAATGGCAACCCGAACGGCGGCGGCGATCTCGTAAACTCGCAGGCGACGTTCGATCTGAATGTGAACTATGAGTTCAAGAGTGGCATGCTCGAGGGTACGCGCCTGTCGGTTGTCGCCAGCAACATCTTTGACACCGACCCGCCCTTCTTCAATAGTGGCTCGGGTTTCACCAACCAGGTGCATAATGCGTTTGGACGGCAGGTGAACTTCACCGTGATTACGAAATTCTGATCTCACGCGAACAGCCCGGGCCCGGCGTATGGCGTTGGGCCCGGACAGCTAAGGGACTTTGATGATGAAATTTGGCCTGTTCGGTGTGGCGCTTGCTGCTTTGCTCGCGGGCGCCGGTGCAACTTCTGCTGGCGCGCAGTCCGTGCCGGCTGCGCGCGGCCCGGCTGAAAATGGCCAGCCTGCATGGTTCATGCAGGGCAGTTTCCCGGATCCGCAGGGCTATACCGCGACCGCGCCTGGCGGGGTGGTGACAGTGCTGCCGCGCCCGACGACGCCGCCCAGGCTCGATATTCCCAACCCGCCGCCGTGTCGCGGGGCGCCGCATTGCGGCAACCGGATGCCGGGCGCGCCGCTGCGGTCGCAAATGCAGCGTGTTCAGTGGGAACAGACCCTTGGATATGATTTCAGCTATCCTGTCGATCTGCCGGCGGGCACGGGCGGCGTGCCGGCTGTCGCGCTCGATTCCAAAGCAAACCTGTGGGTTTTTCAGCGCAAGCCGACCGGCATGCCGCAACTGTTCAAATATGATCGGAACCACAAGCTAGTGCTGACCGTGGGGGAGGATGTGCTCCCGCACCATAACAAGGCACATGGCATGGCGGTTGATGCCGATGACAATGTGTGGGTGACTGATACCGCACTCGCCACCGCAACAAAGCTCAGCCCCGACGGCAAGGTGCTGATGCAGATCGGCCAACGGGGCAAGCGAGGCGATTGGGACGAGGCCAAGGGCCAGCGGCTGCTGTGGGAGCCGGTGATGCTCGCCTTGGGCCGCAACGGCGATATCTACATTGCCGAAGGGCATGGCAACGAGAGCCCCAACGACACGCAAGGCCCCGATCCCGCCAATCAGTCCGGCGCCGCCCGCATCATCCAGCTCGACAAATCGGGCAAATTCATCCGCCAATGGTTCGGCAATGATGTCAATGAGGGCAAGTTTGCCAATGCCCATGCTATCGCCGTCGATCCAACCAACGGCGATGTCTGGATTGGTGACCGCGAGGATTACCGGATTCTGGTGTATTCGGCCGATGGCAAGTTCCTGCGGCAGATCATGACGCGAAACCTGGTGTGCGCCATCCAGTTCGACCCCGAAGGCAATCCGTGGATGGCCAGCGGGCAGGATGGCCAGTTCCTCAAGCTCGACCGCACCGGGCGCGTGGTTGGCGCCGTCGGCAACGGCATGGGCATCGGCCGTGGGCAGTTCATCGAGTCGAGCTATTGGGTGTTCGGCAAGGACATGACCCTTTATGCAGGCGATACCAGCGTAAGCCGGGTGACCGTTATGAAGAAAGCTCGCTGACAAGAGCCTGATTGGCGCCCGTTGCGATCCTTTTTCGCCCCTATCCTTGCCGGTGCTTCATTTGGGGACCGGTTGGCAGCCAGCATCGGTGCCGCGATCGGCATTGCGCTGACAGCCTTGGTCACCGTGGTGGCGGTGGGGAATGGGCCGGAGTGGATATGGCTCGTTGCTCCGATGGGCGCATCAGCGGTTCTCATCTTTGCGGTTCCGGCCAGTCCGCTTGCGCAACCCTGGCCGGTCATCGGCGGCAATGTCGTGTCGGCGCTGGTGGGCGTTGCCGTAGCAGCCTTGGTGCCATCGCCTGCAATCGCCAGCGGACTGGCAGTCGGCGGCGCGATTCTTGTCATGTCTCTCTTTCGATGCCTGCATCCGCCCGGCGGTGCAGCCGCGCTCACCGCCGTGCTCGGCGGGCCAGCGGTAACGGCTGCCGGCTGGATGTTCCCGATCATGCCGGTTGGGATCAATGCCTTGGTCCTCGCGGCGACCGGCGTGCTCTTCCACAGGATCACGCGCCATACCTATCCGCACCGCCCTGCAGCGCAGCTGCTCGCGCCTGCTTCTCCAAGCATCGGCGTGGACGGCCCAATCCTTCCTGATTATGATCCGACGCCGCACCCCGAAGACCTTGATGCGGCCCTTATCGATATCGGCGAGACGTTCGATATCGAACGCGAGGACCTTGACCAGCTGTTCGAGCGTGTTCGCGTTCACGCAGCGATACGGCGCAAGGCGGAAGAGGGGTAGCACGCGGCCGCGCACTCACGGCAGTGATCATCTGCACCGGTCTCGGCCCGCCATTTCGAGAACCGACTGTTCGACCATGCCGTAAAGCAGCCGCTGGCTGCGCGCGCCTTGCTCAGCCAGCCGGATAGCCGGGGATGGCATCAAGCGCCGGGGCGCCGGTTATGGCGTGGGAGGCGAGGCGGCCGCTCATCACCGTGCATTCCACGCTGCCTACGTTCAGCCCGGTATAGGTCCAGTCTCCAGCGATGATGAGGTTGCTGAAGCCGGTTGCCCAGGGGCGCAGACGGTAGCGGGTGCTGCGCGGCGGGGAGGTCACGTAGCGCTCGGTAGGGTCGATGTTGGCGCGCATGAACTGGCTGTCGATCCTGTCGGTGCCATGGCCGGGGTTGGAGCGCGTATCGACCAGCAGCCCGAAATCGAGCCCGTTGGCCGGGCCGTTGGTGCCGCGCGCGGCGTTGGTTGCCAGCGGCATCAGCCCGGCGATGGCCTTGTTCATATAGTCTATCGAGGTCTGCCGAACCCGGGCCTGCATCCGCGCGGGATAGCCATGATCGGAAAACGGCGGCGGCTTGTCGTGTTCCGCCATCGCATCGCAGAAATACCATAGCGACCGCGGCATGGCCGTGGCCGGCCAGGCTTCGCGCGGTATCAGGTGGCGCAATTCGCATTGCCCGCCCAGCGGCCGCATCCAGGTATCGGTAAGGGGGGTGCCGTGCAGACCGAAAGCCGGTTTCCAGCCAAGATCATTATAGGAATGCGAAAGCCAGATCTGCAGCGACTGGGTTTGCACACAGGGCAGGTGCTGCACCATATCGGCCCAGGCAGTGGAGCGGCTCACAAGCTCGCCCGCCACATGGGGCACGGCGCCGAGCGATAGCGCGAACACCAGCGTGTCGAAATCCCGGCCGGCGACGAGCGTCTTCGTCGGCAGCTTGGCGTTCCAGGGGGTCCACCAGGATTCAAGGTCATAGCCGCCGGCCTTCAGCGCGTCGCCCTGCACCAGCTGGTCATACCAAGGGGCATCGGGCCAGGAGGGCAGGCCCTTCACATTGAAGAGCGGCTGATAGCTTTGCTGGCCGGGTTTGAGGCTGGCCTGACGGGTGATGGAAACGCTCTCCACCGCAGTCCTGTCGGCGTTCAGGGCGAGGTTTTCCACCTTGCTGAAGAATTCGAACTTCACCCCGCGCTCGACCAGCAGCTGGTAGAGCGGCGCGATGATGGTCTCCCCGGTGCCGGCGGCAAAGGCGTAGACTGCATGGCCACAGTAAGCGAGCCCACGCAGCGACCAGTGCACATAACAGCCCGCCGCCATGGCCGATGGCTTCGAGGTATCCCCATCGGGATATTGATAGGCGAGGTTGACGGTGTTGAGTGCCATTGCCGAGACGATGGTTTCTGGCAGCGCCCCGTGGCGGGCCAGCCAGTCGGTCCAGTTCTCGTCATCCAGCCAGTCGAAGCCCTTGTTCACCAGATCATCGGCGAGCGCGCCTTCGATCAGGGTGAAAATCCAGTCGATGACGGTGATGATCTGGGTGGCATGGGGGTTGCTGCCCAGTGCCACCCGCAACAGATGGCGCGCTTCCTTCCATAGTGCCGAGCCGATGGCGCGGCCGATGCCGCCGGACGCTCCCGCCAGCGCCTTCAGCGCCGAGGCGACATGGTGGCTGATGATATCGAAGCCGGGATTATGGTCCGGGTGCGCTGCATGATGGCCCCTCATGCCTTCCAGAAGCGCGATCACCCGCTCGATAAGCTGCTCCACGCCTTCCAGCGCGCCCGGGTTGCCGGGATCGGGGAACAGGGTGTTGACCGGGAAGGTAAGCTCCAGCCGGTCGGAACTGGCGCCGTCCCATTGGTAGAGCTGCACGGTATCGATGCCCAGAAACGCCTCATCAAAGGTCGCCAGCGGGGTGCCGGCTTTGCGCGCCAGCTGCGCATAGACCGCGGCCATCATCGGCATGGTGTTGAAATAGCTGCCCAGAAAGCCGTGGATGCCGTGTTCCTGAATTCGGCCATCGGGGCCGCGCGAGGAGGCGCATTTGCCGCCCAGCCGCCAGCCCAGCGTGTGTATGGTCACCTCGAAGCCGGGCGTGTTGGTGATTTCATAGGCGGCCGAAAGTGCCGCAATGCCGCCGCCCAATAT
>JBBQIP010000110.1:0-8700 GCA_038325045.1 Sphingomonadales bacterium | reverse complement strand
CCGCGCCCTACCACGCCGCCACCGCTGGCGCTGCCCAATCCACCGGCGTGCCGCGGCGCCCCCCATTGCGGCAACCGGCTGGCGGGGGCGCCAAAACGCAGCGAGATGCAGCGCGTGCAGTGGGAGCAGGGGCTCGGCTATGATTTCGCCTATCCGGTCGATCTGCCGGCGGGCACCGGCGGGGTGCCGGCTGTGGCGCTCGATTCAAAGGGCTACCTCTGGGTATTCCAGCGCAAGCCCACCGGCATGGCGCAGCTCTTCAAATATGTTCGGGCCAACCGCCTGCTGCTAACTGTCGGCGAAGACGTTATCGGCCATCACAACAAGGCGCACGGCATGGCGGTCGATGCTGAGGACAATGTCTGGATCCTCGACACGGCGCTCGCGACAGCCACAAAGCTGAGCCCCGACGGCAAGGTATTGATGCAGCTGGGAACCCGCGGCCGGCGCGGTGACTGGGTGGAGGAGCGCGGCCAGCGCCTGCTTTGGGAACCGGTGATGATAGCCTTCGGCCGGAACGGCGATCTGTACATTGCCGAAGGGCACGGCAATGAAAGCCCCAATGATACCCAAAGCGCCGACCCGGCCAACCAGTCGGGCGCGGCGCGAATCCTGCATCTCGACAAGGACGGCAAGTTCATCCGCCAATGGTTCGGCAACGAGGTCAACGAGGGCAAGTTCGCCAACGCCCATGCTATCGGTGTAGACCCGACCAACGGCGATGTCTGGATCGGGGACCGCGAGGATTACCGCATCCTCGTCTATTCAGCCGACGGCAAGTTCCTCCGGCAGATCCCAACCCGCAATCTGGTCTGCGCCATTCAGTTCGATCCTGCTGGCAACCCCTGGATGGCGAGTGGGCAGGACGGCCAGTTCCTGAAGCTCGACCGCTCCGGCCGGGTCGTCGGCGCCGTCGGCAACGGCATGGGCATTGGGCGTGGCCAGTTCGTCGAAGCAAGCTACTTTGTATTCGACAAGAATCAGGCGATCTACGCCGGCGATACCAGCGTCAGCCGGGTTACGGTAATGCGCCCACGCCGTTGACCATGTCTGCTTCACCATGCCTGCTTCACCGCACCAGTTTCACCGTGCCAGTTTGAACGTGCCTGTTTCACGAGGATTGATGATGAAAAAACTTCTGCTCGCCGCCGCTGCGCTTGTCGGGGCCGTTGCCCAGGCGCAAACGCCGCCCGTACAGGCGCCCGCCGCTGCCGATTGGCCGACTTGGGGCTATGACACCGAGCGCACGGCATGGAACCGCGGCGAAACCACCCTGTCCAAGGCCAATGTCGGCAAGCTCAAGGTAAAATGGCAGACGCAGCTGCCGGTCCCTGTCATCGATGTCGTCCTGTCCAGCCTGACAGCGCCAGTCGTGGTCGCCGGCGTGGATACGGCGGGCGGCAAGCGCGACATGCTGCTCATCCTCGGCTCGAACGATGTGCTTTATGCTCTGGACGCCGCCAGCGGCGCGACCCTCTGGACGCGCAGCTACCCTAACCCGGTCAAGCCGACCAAAATCGCCACCTGGCTCTGCCCCAATACCAACAATGCCACGCCGACCATCGACAAGGCACGGGGCATCGTCTTTTTCTTGGCCAGCGATGGCAAGCTGCGCGGTGTGTCGCTCGCCGATGGTAGCGACCGGCTGGCACCCACCGAGATGGTAGCGCCGTTTTCCCGCGCCTGGAGCCTCAATCTCATCGGCGACATAGTCTATACTACAAGCGGCCGGGCATGTGGCGAGATCACCGACCCCAAATCGCCGATGCTGGCGGCGCGGTTTCTCGACGAGCCCTATAACCCCGATGCCCGCCCGACCGACCCGTCCGCGGTAACCGCCATCGACGTTGCTGATCTGCAGAAGCCGCAGGTCACCCGCTTTTATCTGAGCAACGGTCGCCCGGCGTCTCCCTGGGGGCGCGGCGGGCTGATCAAGGGGCCGGTCGACAGCGTTTTGTTTGCAACGTCGGATGGGCTTTTCGATCCGGCGAGCGGCAGTTGGGGCGATACGCTGCTTCAGCTGTCCGCCCGGGCGGTGCGCGTGGTCGATAGCTTCACGCCTGAGAACCACAAATACATCCTGTCGAAGGATCTTGGCGGCTCGGGCAGCCCCGTCATCTTCCCGTTCGGTGAGCGCAAGATCGTCGCCTATGCGCAGAAGGAAGGTGTTTTGCGGCTGCTCGATGCCAGCAATCTCGGCGGCAAGTTGGCCAATCTTCACCAGAAGCCATTGTGGCAATCATCGCTTCTCGCCAATGATCTCGCCGCCGGCACCGATCCCAGCCAAGGCGTCTGGGGGGCAATCTCCACCTGGCAGTCACCGGCTGGCAAGCGCTTCGTCTATCTGCCGGTCTGGGGGCCGCCCTCGGTGAAGGCGCCCACCTTCCCGGTTACCGACGGTCCTGCGCCCAATGGTTCGGTTATGGCGTTCGAGGTTGTTGAGCGCGACGGCGCTATCTCTGCCGAGCCGCGCTGGATCACGCGCAACATGATCATGCCTGATCCGGTCGCGGTGGCGAACGGGGTTGTGTATGCCACCTCGACAGGCGGCCAGACGATGCAGAACCCGCGCAACGCAGCGGGTGAGCGGCTGTTCAATACAACGCCTGAATCGATCAAGAACCGCTCTACCCCGGTTGGCAATCTGATCCTCTATGCTCTTGATGCGGAAACAGGAAAGCCGCTCTATTCAAGCGGCAATACCATTCCCGACTGGGTGCATTTCGGCCAGCCAGTGGTGGCGATGAGCAAGGTGTTTCTCGTCACCCACGACGCACACGTCTACGCCTTTGGCCTCTGAGGTCGCCTCCGGCCTCTGAGGCCGCCCACAAGGGGCGGTTTCAGAGGCCGGTCGGCTGTCGATGACGATCAGTTTTCGAAATTGTGCAGGATACCCGGCCGCGGGTTGAGCGGAATGCGGGTTGATACCGGCGAATTCGGGCTGTTCGACGCGCGGTGCCAGCGGCCCTTGGCGGCAGTCACCACATCGCCCTGCTCGCTCTCGAAATAGTCGAACCCTTCAATCAGATAGCCGATCTTGCCTTCCATGATGAACCAGAACTCGGTGTAATCGACATGGAAATGGCCCCGGTTCGTGGTGGGAGCTACAGGCTGCGCCTTGCCGCGCAGGATGTTTGACGTGAAGTGATCATCCCAGACAAACTTGCCGTTGTAGGGCTTGTCGTCGCTCGCCACCTGTTTCAGAAAATCGACGTAAATCGGATTGTCCGTGGCCAGAGTCGCCGAGCCCGGTGTTCCGCGCGCAACCTTCACATAGGTCTTCCCATCAACCGGATCGGGCGTCTCTGTGAGGGGATAGAGCGGCTTCGATCCCGAATGACGCACCTCGAACCTGAGCGACGGCTTATCGCCGATCGTCTCGATGGTGTACATATTGCGGTAGGGCACGCTGACCATGAACCCCTTGGTGGCGATGAACGGCTCCATGCCTTCGATGGAAACCCGCATTGCCCCGTCCTGGACGATCCACATCACCCGGTCATCGGCATACATCAGCTGCTTGGTCTTTTTGCCGGCTCCCAGCGAAATATAATCGGCTTCCTGCTCGGGGTTGCGCACAAGTGGCTGCAGCCAATCGCTCTGGCCGCGGTGCGCGGCAAGGATCTCCGAGAGTTTCCAATGGACCTTGTTGGGCGCCTCATAGGGTGTGGACGTGCTGGGCTTCGGCGCCCAAAATGGCTGCTCGATGCGCGGCCCTGACCTCGGCGGCGAATCGGGCTTGCCCAGAAACTGAGCCGAGACCGGCATCGCCACTGCTGCTGCTGCAGCGACCCCTATGTAAAGTAGATAGCGCATGATCATCCCCCGTCGTCTCAACCAATGAGCACTGCCAGCCGACCGCGAACCGGCCGAAGTTGACCTGAGAACTCTTCCATGAGACCAAAGATTGGTCAACAAGGAAATAGAGCGACTCTACTTCAGGGTGATGAACTAGACGAGGCGGTGACTGTTGGTCACGGACCCGTTATTTTTTCTATAAATATCTAGAAACTTGGGCCGGGGGCAGCCGAATATGGATGCTGATCGATGGCCGATGTTGGCATTGCCGTTTTCAGAAGTGCGGCCTCTTCATCATAAACCGCTGTATCCCACCGCAATTGCCAATCGGCGGCCGCTTACTCGGCGCCACTCTGCACGTTGGGCTGCGTCCATGCCGGGGTAGGCGGCAGTGCGTGCGAAGCGGTAGGCCGGGGCGCGGGCGCAAAGAATTTGCCAAGATATTTGACGATCACCGGATAATCGTCATCGGACACCGGGGCGCCTCGCGCGATCATCTGCTCGACCGTATCCGCCCATTGCGCAAGCGAGCGGGCCTGCGATGTAACCTGGGTGAGCGCATGACACGTTGAACAGGCCTCAACCACCTGGGCCTTGCCGGGGGCATCGGGCAGTTCCGGCTCATCAGCCACCGCCGCGCCGGCAAGGGCAACGCCTGCCAGTACAGTCATTTTCATCCAGGAAACTGCCCGCAACGCCATCCACATCACCTTTAAACCAACTGATCCTGATTGGTACCATTAGCAAAAATTGCCGAAGAGCGCGAGAGGCGTTGATGCCGCGCGCGCACCCTGCTGGCCTTTTAACTGAACGCGCCCGCCGGCAGGCGATAAGCGATGAGATCGGCACCCGCGCCGGTGCTCACCGCGTTCACGATATACTGATGGCCTTCGAACATATAGGTCATCGCGGGGCCGGTTTGCGGCTTGGGCGAGAACACCGCCCCCACCTCGCGGCCGGTCTCCTTGTCATAGGCACGCAGTCGTGCCCCTTTGCGCCCGGTCTCGTCGGTAAACAGCCCGGCGTCACCGCAGATCACCAGTGTCTTTGTAGTGAGCGTGCCCAATATGCCCGCCTGCCCGGTGCGCGGGATCGAGACACCTTTCAGCAGCGGATGGTTCTTGATGATGTCGGGGGTGTCGCCGTGCACGCTCTGCCACAGCAGAGTCCCGGTCTTGAGGTCGAGCGCCGAAATCCGGCCATAGGGCGGCTTATGGATCGGCAGCCCCTCGATCGAGAACAGCTCGGGCACGATAGGCGCATCAATCGCATCGTTGGTGCCCAGGTCGAGCCCCCGACGGCGGGCGCCCATAAAGCCGCCGCCACCAGCATCGTAAGTGTTCTTGCTCTGGTTGTTGGCGATCATCACCACGGTCGTGCCGTTGGCGGCGTAGCCAATCAGCGGCGCCTCCACAACGGTCTTTGAATAGACGTAGACGATATGGCTTTCCGGATCATAGGAAGCGCCGCCCCAATTGGCGCCGCCCTGCGTGCCGGGCATTATCATCGTGCCCCACGGTCCACCCGCTTTTGACCAGGCGGGCGCGGTCCATAGCGGGCCCATCCGGTAATGCTTGGCGATCTCCAGTGCGCGCGCCTTTATCGCAGGTGTCCAGTCGGCCAGATCGGCTTCGGTTACGCCCTGCTTGTCGAACGGCGGCGGCTTCGAGGGCTTTGGCTGAGTGGGCGAATACCATTCGCCGGGCACATCGCCCGGCTCCACCTTCACTTCGGGAATCGGCCAGACCGGCTTGCCGTTGGTCCGGTCGAGCACATAGAGAAACGCCTGTTTGGTGGGCTGCGCCAGCGCCTTGATGATCTTTCCCTCGTGCGGAATATCGCAAAGTATCGCGGCACAGGGGATGTCACGGTCCCAGATCCCATGGTGCTGAAGCTGATAATGCCAGCGGCGCACGCCGGTTTCGATATCGACTGCGACGATCGTTTCGCTGAACAGGGCATTGCCGCTGCGGGTAACGCCCACCTGGTCCGCCGCCGGCAGCTCGACCGGGATATATATTAGCCCAAGCTCGGGGTCGGCCGACATCTGTGCCCAGGCGCCGGTGTTGCTCGCTTTTTCGCGCTGGGTCTGGTCGAGCCAGGTGTCCGCACCGAACTCGCCCGCGCGCGGAATGGTATGGAAGATCCATTTGCGCTTGCCAGTGCGCGCATCATAGCCGCGGACATAGCCCTTGATCGCCGGCGTCGAGGCATTGCCCACCACCACGGTGTTGCCCACCACCAGCGGAGCGGAATGGATGCCCACCACCGGCTTCACATGGTCGAGTTCCTGATCGAAATCGTCGCGCAGGTCGACCACGCCGTCCTTGCCGAAAGCGGGGTCGGGGAGGCCGGTCTTGGCGTCCAGCGACACCAGCTGGTAACCGATGGTGGCGAACAACACTCGCTCGTTGTCGCCATCGGTCCAATAGCTGCACCCGAAACCGGGGCCGCCGCGCGAGCCGGTGCGCTCACCCTCGTCGAGGCGGTATAGCCAGAGCAGTTCGCCGGTGCCCGGGTGGAGCGCGATTATATCGCGCCGGACGCCCGCAGTGGTAAACAGCCGGCCATTGGCGATGAGCGGCGTCGATTGCCAGTTTACATCGACACGCGGCCCAAGCGCGTTCGAGCTGAACGACCAGGCGACCTGCAGACGGTTGAAATTGGCGGCGTCGATCTGGTCGAGCGCGGCATAGCGTGTGCTCGATAGATCATTCGCATAGCTGGTCCACTGGGTGTTCGCGGGGGCGCTGCCGGCTCCGGGCGCTGCCGCCGCGCTGGCCTGCTGCGCCAGCCCGACACCCTCGAATATCGCAAAAGAAGCGGCAGCCGCCGAGCTCTTGAGAATTGCGCGCCGGCTTATGTCTGGTGAATTGCTCATATATCTGTCTCGCAAGTTTGTCGTGCGAAGCGCGCCCCAATGCGCCGCCCCCGCGCACGCTCATTCAATACTGATGCGGCTGTTTTCACGCCATGTCCACGCCCAGCATGCCCAAGGCTAGAAGCGCGCCGCCGCGCC
Source organism: Sphingomonadales bacterium (assembly GCA_038325045.1). GTDB lineage: Bacteria > Pseudomonadota > Alphaproteobacteria > Sphingomonadales > Sphingomonadaceae > Sandarakinorhabdus. Next base: position 1,883 of record JBBQIP010000110.1, on the reverse strand, counting down.
AACAAGCGGCAGGATGCCGCTGGACGCGACAGGCCTTCACCAGATGAGAGGCAGGGCTGATTTGCCACCAAGCCAGTCAATCGGGCTTCCGGAGATAGCGAACCATCCCCGGCGGAGTCACCTGCGAGGTATAGACCGTGCCGTCCGGGCCGACCGTCACCCCTTCCGACCCGGTGGTGCCGCGCAGCGGAAACCATGGTGCAGGGTTGCCGAGCGGATCGGGGGTGAAAGAAGTGACCGCGCCGGTGCGGGCGCTCCCCACATGCATCCCGCGCACAAAGGCGTTGCCCTCACGGACCCCTGACTGGGTATCGACAGAATAGAGCTGATCGTCGGCACCTATTGCCAGCCCGCTCGGCTTGCCGAACTGATACCATTCGTCGAGGAGTTTGCCCTCCTGGTCGAAGATCTCGATGCGGTTGCTGCCGCGGTTGGCCACAAAGAGCCGCCCCTGGCTGTCCATTGCCAGCGCATGCGCACAATCTATCTTGTTGGCGCCCGGCGTCGGCGCGCTGCCGCAGGCATCCCATGCCTTGATGAATTTGCCGGCGCGGTCGTATTTGACGATCCGATGGTTAGACGGTTCGCTATCGTGCGCATCCGCCACGAAGACCGTGCCTTCCTTGGTCACCAGCACAGCCGACGGCTGGCTCAGATGCGTGGCATCATTGCCATAAACCCCCGGCGTGCCGAGCGTGAGCAGCAGCTTGCCCTCGGGGCTGAACTTCAGCACCTGCGCGCCATTGGGCTTCAGGTTCGCTACAGCCAAGGCGGGTTGGCCGGGCCGCGGCGCCGGGCGGTCCACATTCGACTCCAGATCGGCCACCCAGACATTATTGTCATGGTCGATAAAGATGCCGTGCGGGTAGACGATCATATCGGCGCCGAATTGCCGAACGACTTTGCCATCGGCATCGAACTTCACAACCGGATTGACATGGTTGCCGATGCAATTGCTCTGGCCGCCGCAGCGTTCGGCAACCCAGACAGACCGGCCATCGCGGTCCATGCTGATCGCGCTGATTGAGCCGAGGGTGCGCCCGGCCGGCCAGCGGAAGAACAGCTCGTCACGCTGGTATCGGTCGGGCAACGCCTTATCTGCGGCGGTTCGCTTCGATACGCTGTAATCGCCCGCCGGAATATTGGGCGCACCGGGGAAGCCGGGGCTGGCGGGCCGGGGTGCGGCAGGCTGGGCCGCGACCGAACTGGCACCCACCGCAAGCGACAGCAACACCGCCGCGCGAATATTCCTCAACATGACCGATCATCCCTCCCCGAACGTCGCCGCGCCGCTGCTTGGCTCAAGCGCGTGCTGTCACGATGCGTTGCCAAACCACGAACGGCTGTCAATGGAGCAGGCACTCCAAACCCCGGCACGAAGGGGGGTATCTGATACTGAGTGGAACCAATCTCTCAACAGATGAGAGAAATCGGCTGTCCGTTACTTGATCATGAACCGCAAGCAATCATAGGGTAGGTAGATAAGAGCAACAAACTGCTTTAATGCAGTGTTTTTTCCTAGGGGGAGTTTGAACAATGACAACGGGTTATATCGATTCGAAGACAGTCCGTGGCGCTTTGCGGCATTGGTCGGCGTTGGTCGCGCCGGTCACCGGCCTTGCACTTATGCTCGCCGCCGCGCCGGTTTCTGCGCAGATGGCCGGGCAGGCTGCCGCCGATGAGGGCGACATCATCGTCTCGGCATCGCGCATCACCGCCTCGGGCTTTGACGCGCCGACGCCTACCACTGTTTTCGGTCAGGAGATGATCGAGAAGCAGGCGCAGCCGAACCTGTTCGACGCCATTTCCCAGCTGCCGGCCCTGCAGGGCAACAGCGGCACCGCGGTCAACAACTTCAACACCAGCACCGGCGCCACCGGCCT
>JBBQIP010000109.1:0-8895 GCA_038325045.1 Sphingomonadales bacterium | reverse complement strand
CCAATTGGCTGGCGTCGCGCAGTTTCAGGCGCTGGCTGGTCGCCGATACGGCGGTCGCCATGGTCTGCGCCGCCTGATCCAGCGTGCGGCTTTCGGCAGCGGCGCCCAGCCATGCCCACCATTGCCGCGAAAGCATCAGCGCTGCCTGGTGGCGGGCATCGTCGGCGCGGTTATCGGCCGCGCTCACGCCCGCCGCCCCGGCACGGCGATCGAGCGCGGCCTTGCCGGGCAGCCGAAACGGCCGGGTGAATTGCAGATCATATTCCGGCACCACGCCGGTGCCCCGCACATCGCGCCGCTGGATGGTGCCCTGCACCACCACTTCCTCCGGCCCGACCCTCAGCATGCGCGCATCAGCGCGCGCCTCTCCTATCCGGGCGCGGGCAGCCACCACGCTTGGGTGATTGTCGAGCGCCTGCGTTACCGCGGCTTCGGGCGGCAAGCCCGGCTCGGCCAGCGCTGGCGCCGCGAGCAGCAGGAAGATGGCAACAAGCGGCTTCATGCGGGCTTTGCCTCTCCAAATCGGGCATAAAGCAGCGGCAGCAGCACCAATGTGAGCAGCGTGGCGCTAACCAGGCCGCCAATCACCACGATAGCCAGCGGCTTCTGGATTTCAGATCCCGGCCCGGTGGCGAACAGCAGCGGCACCAGGCCAAAGGCGGCGATGCTGGCGGTCATCAACACCGGCCTCAGCCGGCGACGAGCGCCTTGCTCCACAGCCTCCGCCAAAGCCAGGCCTTCGCCCCGCAGCTGGCGGATGTAGCTGACCATCACCAGCCCGTTCAGAACGGCGATGCCGAGCAGGGCGATGAAACCGACACTTGCGGGCACCGACAGATATTCACCGCTGGCCCATAAGGCGAGGATACCGCCGACCATGGCAAAGGGGATCATCAGCAGGATCAGCACGGCGGGCCGCAGCGCGCGGAAGGTGAGCACCAGAAGCCCCAGGATCAGCGCCAGCGCCACCGGCAGCACCAGCGACAGCCGGGCAGCAGCGCGCTGCTGGTTTTCAAACTGGCCGCCCCAGACAATGCTATAGCCCTTGGGCATCGGCACTTCGGCCGTTATCCGGGCCTGCGCATCGGCGACATAGCCCACGATATCGCGGCCTGAAACAAACGCCTGCACCAGCGCAAAGCGCGAGCCGTTCTCATGCTCCAGCTTCACCGGCCCGGCCACACGCGCCGGCATCGCCACATCACCGGCGCGCACCTGCTGGCCGCTGGCGCCGATCAACGGCGTATCGATGAGCGCCGCCGTTCCATCGGCGGCCGTGGCCGCGCCGGCATTGATCATCACCGGCACGCGGCGCAGCCCTTGCGTTACCGTGCCGGCAGACAAGCCCTCCAGCTGGGCGCGCAGCACATCCTGCACCTCGGTCACGGTCAGCCCGGCGCGGCCGGCGGCCTCCCGGTCGATGCTCATCTGCAGATAGTCCACGCTGTCATCTGCCACGGTGATCACTTCGGTGGCGCCCGGGGTGGCGCGCAGCCTGGTGGCCACGGCGCTGGCCAGCCGTGACAGTTCGGCCAGATCGGGGCCGAAGATCTTCACGGCCAGATCACCCCGGCTGCCGGTCAGCATTTCCGAAACGCGCATCTCGATGGGCTGCGTGTAGCTTGGCTCGATACCCGGGTGGCTGGCCAGCGCGTCGCGGATCTTCCCGGTCAGCGCCGCCTTGTCGGGCACGGTCCATTCAGCGCGCGGTTTCAGCTCCAGAAACATGTCGGTTTCATTCAGCGCCATGGGGTCAAGCCCAAGCTCGTCCGCGCCCAGCCGGGCATAGGCGCCGGTCACTTCCGGCACCGCGGCAAGCACGCTTTTCTGCACCGCCAAATCGCCGTCTATGCTGTGCTGCAGGCTGATCGACGGATGCTTGGCGAGCTGCACCAGCACCGCACCCTCATCGAGCGTGGGCAGGAAAATCTTGCCCACCCGGGTATAGGCAAAGCCGGCAAGCACCAGCGCGACCACCGCTACGCCGGCGACCAGCCGCTGGTGGCCGCGAGCAGCCGCCAGCGTGCGGGCATAAAAGGGGTTCAGCTTGCGCATCAGCCAGGGTTCATGGCCCGCATCGTGCGCCTTCAGCGCCACATCGGCCAGCATCGGGATCAGCGTGAGCGCCAGCAGCAGCGATGCCGCGAGCGCGAGCACGATGGTAACCGCAACCGGCGCGAACAACTTGCCCTCAAGGCCCTCCAGCGACAGCAGCGGCAAAAAGACCAGGATGATGATCAAGATACCCGATGCCACCGGCTGGATCACCTCGCCCGTGGCCAGCCCGACCTGCAGCGACCTGGAACCCCGTGCATCGCCGCGCGCCAGATGCTCGACAATGTTTTCCACCACCACCACAGCGCCGTCCACCAGCAGGCCGATGGCAATCGTCAGCCCGCCCAGGCTCATCAGATTGGCGGTAAGGCCAAAGCTGCGCATCAGGATGAAGGTGATCAAGGCCGCCATCGGCAGCGCCGCTGTCACCACCAGCGCCGCCCGCCAATCGCCCAGGAACAGCAGCAGCAGCACGATCACCAGCACCGCCGCTTCCAGCAGCGCCTCCTCCACGGTCCCCACGGCATGATCGATGAGTTCCGACCGGTCATAAAAGACAGTGAGCTTCATGCCGGCTGGCAGGCCCGGCTCCAGTTCGGCCAGCCGCGCCTTCAGGCCAGCCACGACTTCAGCGGCATTGGCGCCGCGCAGGCCGATCACCACCGCCTGCACGGTTTCGCCTTTCCCGCCGGCCGTCACCGCGCCGTAGCGCGCCAGGCTGCCGATGCGCACCTGCGCCACATCGCGCACCCGCACCGGGCCGGAGGGGCCGGCGCGGATCACCGTGGCACCAAGCTCCTCCAGCGTGGTGACAGCCCCTACGCTGCGCACGATCAGCGTCGATTCCCCGGCGCCGGCGCGGCCCGCCCCGTCGTTGCGGTTGCCGGCCACCACGCTGGCGCGAAGCAATTCCAGATCGATGCCGGCAGCGGCCATCGCGGCCATGTCGGGCACCACCTCGAACGTCTCAACCCGGCCCCCCAGCACGTTGACATCCGCCACACCCGCCACGGTCCGCAGCGCCGGGCGCACGGTGTAATCCAGCACGCGGCGGCGCGTTGCCAGGCTCTGCGGGCCGTCGAGCGTGAACATGAAGATGTCGGACAGCGGGGTCGAAATCGGCGCAAGGCCGCCGCTCACGCCGGGCGGCAAATCGGCGATGACAGCCGCAAACCGCTCGGACACCTGCGCACGCGCCCAATAGATATCGGCGGCATCGGAAAAGCTGATGGTGATATCGGCGATGGCATATTTGGCCACCGATCGCAGCATCTGCTGGTCGGGCATGCCCAGCATCTGCTGCTCGATCGGGGTGATCACCCGGGCTTCCACCTCTTCGGGTGTCATGCCCGGCGCCTTCAGGATCAGCTTCACCTGTGTGGGCGCGATTTCGGGAAAAGCATCGATGGGCAGGGTGATGAAAGACCACACCCCGGCAATCGCCACCAGCAGCGAGAGCGCCGCCGTCCACCAGCGCCGTTTCAGCGCCGTTGCAACCAGCCGGCCGAGCATCAGCGCCCGGCCGCCGCGCGCAGCTCGGGCAGGTTGCTGGTGGCCACCACCTCACCGGCTTTCAGCCCGGCGGTGATAACAGCCGGATCGCCCGAGCCAATCCGCGTAACGGGCCGCGCCGCAAAGCCGGTGCCGGACTTAACGAACACCATGTCCCGGCCATTTTCGTTGGCAATGGCTGCGGCCGGCACACGCACGGCACCGGCCGGCGCTGGTGCGCGGATGGTCAGGCGCAACAAGCGCCCGCTGACCAGCGGTGGCCCGCCATCGGCAAGCCGTGCCCGCGCCGCAAAGGCCCTTGTGGCCGGATCAAGTGCTGCGCCAACGGTTTCCAGCCGGCCGGACTGGCCGTCATCGGTGGTGACAGGCAGGCCGGCGCGCACCGCGGATGCCAGTCGTTCCGGAATCTGCACAGCCAGCCAGCGGCTGCCGTCGCGTTCGATGATGATCGGCGCGGTCATGCCATCGACAGCCGCTCCGGCGTCCATGTCCATGCTCACCACCCGCCCGGCAATCGGCGCTGTCAGCCTTATGGTGCCATCGGGGGCGACGCCGGCCTGGGCGATCATGCTCTGGGCGGCGCGGGCGCCGATATCGGCCTGGTTGCCCGCGGCCATGGCGGCATCGGCGCGGCTGCCGGCCACCACGCCGGCACGCGCCAGTTCCGCCATCCGGGTGGCATCTGCCGCTGCAAGGCGGCGGCGCGATTGGGCCTGTGCGAGTTCGGACGCCAGCGCCACAGCGTCGCGGCTCACCAGCACGGCCAGCAACTGGCCCTGCCGCACCACCTGTCCGGGTTGCACATGCACCGAGCGGACCAGCCCGGCAAAGGGCGTCGACACCGCCACGCGCGATCCCGGCGGCTGCACCACCATGGCCGGCAACTGCGCCAGTGTCATTTCAGTCGCTGCTTCGGCTATGGCCGTGCGCGCGGCAATCCGTGGCGGCGTTGTCGGCTCCGGGTCAGGCGCAGCCTGGCCACACCCCGTCAGCATGGCGGCAACGAGCAACAGGGCGACAGGTCTGAACATGAACGCCCTCTGCCAGCCTGAGCTTGCACCAACCTGACAATCTGTCAGCCTGTTGCAAGATTCCTGCTGCATGGTTGGCAGCGATGGAGACCTGGCCGATGCGCCTGCTGCTGGTTGAAGACGATAGGGAACTGGCAAGCCGCCTTGCCAAGCGGTTGAGCGCGGCCGGTTTTGCCGTGGACCGCGCCGCCGATGGCACCAGCGCGCTGGCCTGGCCCGATCTTGATACGCACAGCGCCGTCGTTCTGGATCTGGGCCTGCCCGGCATCGATGGGCTCAGCCTGCTGCGCCAGTGGCGAGCCAGGGGTATCCGGGTGCCGGTGATCATTCTGACAGCGCGCGGCAACTGGCAGGAGAAGGTGGAGGGCCTGAATGCCGGCGCCGATGATTTCGTGGTGAAGCCGGTACATTCGGAAGAGCTGATCGCCCGCCTGCACGCCCAGATACGCCGCCACGAAGATCATGGTGCGCCGTTGCTAAAGGCCGGTGATATGGTGCTTGATCCGGTAGCGCGCGTTGCCAGCCGCGAAGGTGCGCCGCTCGATCTGTCGCGGCAGGAATATCGGCTGCTGGAGGTATTCATGCGCCGTCCGGGCCATATTCTCTCACAAGCCGATCTGCTGGAACGCCTGTATCCGCTGGCCGCCGAGCGGGACTGGAACACGCTGGAGGTGCAGGTCAGCCGGTTGCGCCGCAAGCTTGGCGCGGGCGCCATCACCACCGTGCGCGGCCTTGGCTACAGGCTGGAGCCATGATGACCGGTGGCGGCCAGTCCAGCCTGCGCGCCCGGTTTGCGCTCGCCATGCTGGCATGGGTGATCGGCGGCCTGGTGCTGGTAGGCATATCGACCAGCGCCCTGTTCCGCCGCCATGTCGAAGGGGTTTTCCATGCCGAACTGGAGGAGCATCTGGTCGAGCTCGTTGGGCTGACGGAATTTGACACAGATGGGCAGCCCGAATTGTCCCGCCCCCTGTCCGATCCGCGCTACGGCGCGGCCGGCTCAGGCTATTATTGGCAGGTCAGCCGTGCTGGAACCAGTTTGTTGCGGTCACCATCGCTCGGCAAAAGCCAGTTGCCGGGCCAGTTGACCGCTGAGACCTCAGTTGTTCACATTCGAACCCGCGGGCCGTCCGGTGATGCCATGATCTATGGCACAACCCATGAGCAGGCCGGGGGCGGCCGGCTGCAATATCTGATCGCGACCGACGTGCGCCATCTTGATGATCTGGTTGCGGCGTTTCAGTGGGAATTGCTGGCCTGGCTGGTAGCGCTCGCGCTGCTGTTGATCGCTGGCGCGCTCATTGCCCTGCGGTTTGCCACACGCCCGCTCGATCGGCTGGCCGCCAGCATCGCGCGCGTGCGCACCGGGCAAGACCAACGCATGGGCAGCGCCTGGCCGGCAGAAATCGCGCCATTGGCCAGCGATCTTGATCGGCTGATCGAAAGCCGGGAAGCCATGGTGGCCGCTGCCCGTATCGAAGCCGGCAATCTCGCGCACGGGTTGCGTACCTCGCTCGCGGTGTTGACCGATGAAGCCGAAACACTGGCAGACCACCCGGCCGGCACAACCTTGATGGCGGAATGCACGGCGATGGCCCGCCGCCTAGATTGGCATCTGGCGCGCGCCAGGGCCGCCGCCGGCCAGGGCGCGATCATCGAAACCAGGCTTCCAGAAGCACTCGACCCCCTGATCAGCGCCATGCGCCGCCTGCATGCTGTCCGCCGCATCGCCTTCACCGCCGATGGCCCGCCGCTGCGAATTGCCATCGACCCCGATGCATTTGCTGAAATCCTGTCAAACCTGCTCGACAACGCCGGCAAATGGGCCCGCGCCCATGTCGATGTGCGCTGGGAGACGTCCGGCAGCAACGTGGTCCTTACCGTGACGGATGATGGCCCCGGCATTCCCGCCGAAACCTTGGAAAGCTTGTGGAAACCTGGCGTGCGGCTTGACGAAGCGATGCCCGGCCACGGCCTTGGCCTGGCCATCGCACTTGATCTGACCATTGCCGCCAACGGCCAACTGGCGCTGGGGTCACGCGGCGATCAGCTGTGCGGCACCCAGGCGACCCTCACACTGGGTGCGGCATAGCCTTGAATCTTCGCCAAACCGCAGCCGCACGCCGGCATTGAGAACGCACCCTTCCAACGGTGCCCAGGCATCTGCCGTCCACCGTCCGCGCCGGCTGGCCCGAAACTGCGGTCGATGCCTTGAAGGCGCGCAGCTGGGGCAATTTCTCCAAAATCGTCGCCGCCCTGCCAGCCGGCTTCAAACGAATCCGCGACGGTGACACTCTCACCATCGGCAGCCGCCGCTGGACTATCGTCACCGGCTGCGGCCACTCGCCCGAACACAGCTGCCTGGTTTCAGACGGCGTGATGATCTCGGGCGATCAGGTGCTGCCCTCCCACAACGAGCCCTTCACCGGCCTCCACTGGCTGGAAGAACGCGGCAAACTGAAACGCCTCACCGGCGCGGATGGGGCCGACCGTTTCGTGGCGGCTTGAGAAGGCAGGAGGCCTCCGGCGGCTGGGGGCGACGCCCCCAGACCCCGAATGTCAGGCCACCGCTCGGCCGGAAAGCACAAAGCGCGAAGCTCCGGTCAACGTAACCTGTAGCTGGAAAGGAAGAAGGCCCGATGTCCGGTCCTCAGCAATTCTACAAAATTGCTGCCGTTCAGCTAACGCCCAATTTCAGCCGTTTTGACTCGCCTAAAGACATGGCGGGAAGCAGACGTCGACGCTGCACTGGTTGCACGCTAGCGCTCAGCCCGACTGCAGAGTGTCTGCTCGAAGGGTATGCATGAGCCACAGCAGCCCCTAGTCTTTCAAGGTTAGCAAACAACCTGACTGTGTATTTCTAGCGGTATCGCGTCCGATGTGTTGAACAGCTAGCTTGGCCACTTCGGTTTTAAGTCACCTCGTCTTAAGCATTCGAGATGCCGCTGGCGCTCTTGAAACTCGTCTTGTCCCAATAGGCCGTCACGATAGATAAGCCGTAGATAATCATCCGCATGCGTCGCACCCTTACGATTGTTACAAGTGCGGCATGAGGCGACGAGATTTTTATAAGAGTTTGTGCCCTCTGGTCGCGATATTACATGTTCAATCACGTAATTTTTATCATCCAAACCCTTCATACAGTAGAAGCATTTGTGCTGGTCGCGTTCGAGAATCAGATTACGATGGGCAGTATTTTCAAAAAAGTCCGCCTCTTCCAATGTCAGGACTGAAATTTCTACAGGCGACTGAACTACGCCCGGGATCTCAAAAGGGGTAAATAGCCGAACACGTGTGCCGGACCTTTCTGAAGCCAAAATCTCGACGAAACCTTTATTCGCCAAGCCTTTCAACTTTGCGTAAATGACGCCTTCCGACGGCGGGGTGCCGGCCTGCCCCACGCCAAAAGCCATCTTCTTTCTCGCTGACTTAAAGCCAATGACTGCCTCTGATGCACCAGCAAACAAGGTGTGACGCGCAATATATAGGTAAACCGCCTGCTCATATACGTCGAGCATTGGCGCTGCATGGTCCTGATACGCGATGAAGAATTCGCCAAACTCATCCATTCAGGCCGCCCCGATTTTTGCTCACATCCACCGCCTCTCTATCTCCTGATCTGCCTGAGTTAGTAAATCCCTGTCAGGTTAACGCCGGCTAAGTGTGGCGATGTGAACGTCTGCTCCGCTGGTCAGGCTAACCGGAAGCAGCCAGACCGATCTCCACCCAAATCGAGACATTCCTGACAGGCCAAGTCGCTCCTGAAACCTGCCGTTCGGCCCCAGCCTCAGACATTGGTTCCAGGCGCCCGCCGTCAGCCGCGCGCCGCCCGCAGCGCCTCGATGGCTGCATTGGCCAGCGCGTCGGCGCGGTCATTGTCCGGGTCGCCGGAGTGGCCTTTCACCCAGCGCCAGTCGATCTCGTGGCGTTTGGTGGCGGCCAGCAGCGCCTGCCACAGCTCGGCGTTCTTTACCGGCTTGCGGTCGGCGGTGCGCCATCCGTTCCGCTGCCAGCCATGAATCCACTTCATGATTCCGTCGCGCACATACACACTGTCGGTTGAAAGGATTACATGCGCCGGCCGGGTCAGCGCGTTCAGCGCCTCTATGGCGCCGGTCAGTTCCATGCGGTTGTTGGTGGTGTGCCCCTCGGCGCCGGAAATCTCGCGCTCGCGGCCATTGGCGGCCCGCAATATCGCCCCCCAGCCGCCGATGCCGGGGTTGCCCTTGCAGGCGCCGTCGGTGGCGATGATCACCCTGGGGCGATCGACAGTCTCGATCAGTGTTTCCGTCATCGT
>JBBQIP010000108.1:0-8900 GCA_038325045.1 Sphingomonadales bacterium | reverse complement strand
CATTTGACCGTGCGCGCCTCCTCGCTCGATGTGAAAACCGTGGGTGCCGGCGGCGGCTCTATCGCTGCGGTGCCCGAACTTACCCGGGCGCTGCGTGTTGGCCCCCAATCGGCCGGTGCGGTGCCGGGACCGGCGGCCTATGGGCGCGGCGGCGAGCTGCCGACGGTGACCGATGCCAATGTGGTGCTCGGCTATCTGCCCGAGAACCTGCTTGGTGGCGCTTTCAAGCTGGACCGGCCGGCGGCGGAAAAAGCGGTGCAGACGGTGGCCGATGCGCTCGGCCTTTCGTTGATGGATGCGGCAGCCGGGATCATCGCGATTGTGAACGAGACCATGTTCGGCGCGCTGCGGCTGGTGAGCGTGCAGCAGGGCTATGACCCGCGTGACTTTGCGCTGATGGCATTTGGCGGCGCCGGGCCGCTGCACGGCAATGCCATGGGTGTGCTGATGGGCAGCTGGCCGGTGATCATCCCGCCCAGCCCCGGCGTGCTCTGTGCGTACGGCGATGCGACCACCCGGCTGCGGGTGGATGCCCAGCGCAGCTTCAACAAGCTGGTGACCCATACCAACGACGCCGAGGTGGAAGCGGTGATCGATGAGGTGATCGCCCAGGTTACGGCCGAACTTGCCGCCGAAGGCGTGGCGGCGGCGGACCAGGAGCTTCGTATCGAAATCGATGTCCGCTATGCGGGCCAGGCGTTCGAGGTGCCGCTGTACAGTCCGCGCGGCGCCGATATCGCCGATCTGACCGCGCGCTTCGATGCCGAGCACAAGCGGCTGTTCACCTTCAACCTTTCGGTACCGCAGGAGCTGGTGAACATCCGCGTGGTGGCGCTGGGCAAGGCGGCCAATGTGTCGGCCGAGCGGCTGGAAAAGGGCGACGGCAACCCCGCTGGCGCCAAGCTGCGCGACCATAGCCTGTATATGGACGGCAAGGCGCAGCCGGCGATCATCTATGACCGTTCGAAACTGCGTGCCGGCGATCTCATTCCCGGCCCCGCCATCATTACCGAGATGGATTCGACCACGCTGGTACACAGCGGCCATGCCGCGCTTGTCGATGATTTCGGCAATCTTCTTATCAATCCGGCCTGAGGAGCGCGCATCATGCCTGCCCAGATCATCCAGACAAACTCCGCCGCTTTCGCCGGTCCCGTCATCGATCCGGTGACGCTCGACATTATCGAAAATGCGCTCAGGAACGCCCGTATCGAGATGGACGCGACGCTGGTGCGCACCGCCATGTCGCCCGGCATCCGCGAGCAGGGCGATGCCTTTCCGCTGATTGCCAACCCGGCGGGGAAGATGATCGTCGGCCAGTTCGGCAGCTTCATCGACGGGTTCTTGCGCGGCTTTAATGGCACCATCGAGGAAGGCGACATGATCCTGCTTTCCGACCCCTATAGCTGCGAGGGTGCGGTAAGCCATTCAAACGACTGGCTGGTTCTGCTGCCGGTCTACCGGAACGGCCGGCTGGTGGCCTGGACGGCGATGTTCGGCCACCAGAGCGACATCGGCGGCAAGGTGGCCGGTTCGATGCCGATCGATGCCCGCGCGATATTCGAGGAAGGCGTGCGGATTCCGCCGGTGAAGATCTACGCCAAGGGCGTGTACAACGAAGACCTGATCAAGCTGGTGATGCACCAGACCAGAAAGCCAGACTGGTGCGCGGCCGACCTTAATGCGCTGATCGCCGCCTGCCGGGTGGCGGCACGCCGGATCGAGGAAATGTGCGCGCGCTTCGGCGATGATGTGGTGGTGGCCGCCATGGACGATCTGCTGGCGCGCAACCACCGGGCGATGAAGGCCTTGATCGCCTCGTCGGTATCCACCGATGCGGTGAGCTTCGAGGATTACATCTGCGATGACGGCGTGGGCTACGGCCCGTACAAGATCAAATGCTCGATGCAGCGGGTGGGGGACAAGGTTATCCTCGATTTTGCCGGCACCGACCCGCAGTCGGATGCTTCGATCAATTTCCTGCTGAACGAGAACATGTTCAAGATGTTCTTCGGCATTTACATGATCATGGTCTTCGATCCGCAGATCATGTTCAACGATGGCTTTTATGATCTTATCGAGGTGAAGATCCCCGAAGGATCGCTGTTGAAGCCGAAGTTCCCGGCGGCGCTTTCCGGGCGCACCCATGCGCTGGGCCGCATCTTCGACATATTGGGCGGCCTGCTGGGCCAGCGCACGCCGGAGTTCCTGTGCGCCGCCGGCTTCTCGTCCAGCCCGCACCTCATGTATTCGGGCCGCGACGGCAAGGGGGACTGGTTCCAGCTGTTCCAGATCGGCTTTGGCGGGATTCCCGGCAAGCCGTTCGGCGATGGTCCGGACGGCCATTCGCTGTGGCCGGGCTTCACCAATGTGCCCAACGAATTTCTGGAGCGCTACTTCCCGCTCAGGATCGAGCGCTACGAAGCGCTGCCCGATTCCGGCGGCGCGGGGCTGAACCGGGGCGGCAATGGCATATTGATGTCCTACCGGTTCCTCGAGCCGGGAACGGTCTCCATCCATGATGACCGCTGGTTCACCTACCCCTGGGGGGTGAATGGCGGGGCTCCCGGCAGCCGTGCGCGCAAAATTCTGGAAAAGCCCGATGGCACCCAGACGATCGTCGCGAACAAGCTCGACAGCCTGGATGTGGAGGCGGACGATGTGCTGCATTTCATCACCTGGGGCGGTGGCGGCTGGGGCAACCCGCTGGAGCGGGACCCGGCACTGGTGGCGCATGAAATCCGCCAGGGGCTGGTGAGTTCGCAGGGTGCGCGTGCCTATGGCGTGGTGGCCGATAGCGAAGGCCGTCTGGACACGGCCGCGACCGAGGCGCTGCGGGTGGAAATGGCCAAGGAGCGCAACAACGCGACCGCCATCTTCAACTTCGGCGGCGATATCGAGACGCTGCGGGCCAATTGCGAGGCCGAGACCGGCCTGCCGGCGCCCAAGCAGCCGCTGTGGCGCGGGCGGCTGGCGGAAGCGGCAGAATGAGCATCGTGGCAGGCGATCCGACCGCGAACCCCGGACCCCTTGCGGGCATCCGCGTGGTGGAAATGGGCCAGCTGATCGCCGGCCCCTTCTGCGGGCAGCTGCTCGGCGACATGGGGGCCGAGATCATCAAGATCGAGCCGCCGATGAAGGAGGATGCGCAAGGCCGGAAAAGTGGCGGCGACCCGATGCGGGACTGGGGCCGAGGCGATTTTCCGCTGTGGTGGGAAGTGGTTGCGCGCAACAAAAAGGCTGTCTCCGCCGATTTGCGGGTGGCGGAAGGCCAGGCACTGGCCCGCCGGCTGATCGGGACCGCCGATATCCTCATCGAAAATTTTCGCCCCGGCACGCTGGAGAAATGGGGCATGGGCCCCGATGTGCTGCATGCCATGAACCCTGGCCTGATCATCGTGCGGGTATCGGGCTATGGCCAGACCGGGCCTTATTCGGACCGTGCCGGCTTTGGCGGCATTGGCGAGGCGATGGGCGGCTGGCGGGCGATTGTGGGCGATCCGGACCGGGCGCCTTCGCGCATGGGCGTTTCCATCGGCGATTCGCTGGCGGCGACCTATGGTTGCCTTGGCGCGCTGGCGGCGCTTCGACACCGGGACCGTACCGGCGAGGGGCAGGTGGTCGATTCAGCACTTTATGAAGCCGTGCTGCAGGTGATGGAGAGCCTGGTGCCCGAATATGTGGCGAGCGGCTATGTGCGCGAGCGCTCGGGCTCGGTGCTGCCCGGCGTGGCGCCTTCCAACGTCTATCCGTGTTCGGACGGGGAATATCTTATCGGCGCCAACCAGGACACGGTGTTCGGCCGGCTTTGCGATGCCATGGGCCAGCCCGAACTGGCCAGCGACCCGCGCTATGCCACCCATATTGCGCGTGGGCGAAACCAGGTGGAACTGGACGATCTGATTTCGGACTGGACCCGCACGTTGACCGTGGAAGTGCTGGAGGAACTGATGGTGAAGCACGGCGTGCCGGCGGGCCGGCTGTTCCGGCCGCAGGACATGCTCGATGATCCGCACTTCCAGTCGCGCGAATCGATCATCACCGTTCCCAATGAACGCTGGGGCGAGCTGAAGATGCAGGGCGTGTTCCCCCGGCTTTCAAAGACACCGGGCAGCGTGCGCCGTGCAGCACCTGCCACCGTGGGGCAGGACAACCACATCGTCTACCGCGATGCGCTCGGGCTTTCGGACAGCGAGATTGACGAACTGGCGGTGCGCGGCGTGATCTAGGGCCTCTCCGGCCCTGTTTCTAAAGATCGAGGTGCAGGAACTGGTTGTACGGGCTCGGCTCATACTCGCCGAACACCGGGCCGTTCTGGAAGCCCCGGTTGCGGTAGAGGGCCAGTGCGGCCTCGAAACTTTCGCCGTAGCCGGTTTCCAGGCTGAGCTTTGCGACTCCGCCTGCGCGTGCGGCGGCGATGATGGTATCGAGCAGCAGGCTGGCGACCCCTTGCCGGAGAAAATCCGGATGGGTGCGCATGGATTTTATTTCGGCAACGCCGTTCGCATAGCGCCTGAGCGCGCCGATGCCGGCGACCCGGCCGTCCGACCAGGCGGTCCATACTCTGGTGTCCGCGGTCTGTAGCCCGCTAACCCCCAGAACATAGGCGTGTTCGGGCGGTGTGTTGGCCAACATGCCCCGGTGGTGCAGCGCGACGAGCGCCTGGCTTGCCTCACCGGTCAGATCGTCGATCCGGATTTCGAAACCGCCCATCAATGGATCAATTTGGCCCGGCGAGAACCATGGCCACCAATGCGGAATCGCCCCGGCAGCCCGCCGGCGCAATGCCGAACATGCCGTTGGATGCGACTGTGGAGGAACGTGCCATGCAAAACCTCTGCACCAAAGCGCCGCCCTGCCGGTGGCTGCCGCGATGCTATCTGCACTGCGGATAGCTGCCCAGCGGCAAAATTCCAGCTTGCAGTATGGACAGCAGGCGAAGAGGGGTTGCCGGACCATGAGCCTGTTTTTGCCGCGCCCTTTGAATGTTCCTGCCGATACTTCGCTCTCCCGCCGCTCCTTGCTGGCAGTTGTGCCGGGGCTTTGGCTTTCCGGGCCGATCCTTGCGCAGCCGGTGGGGCCGGCATCGGACGAGCCGCTGATCCCGCTCGCGACCATCGACGACGATCTGGAGATTGCCGGCGATCCGCTGGATGCCGAGAGCCGCCGCAACCGTTTGTTCATTTCGGTGATGGTGAACGGCGAGGGGCCGTTTCGCTTTCTGGTAGATAGCGGCGCCGATCGGTCGGTGGTGGGTGCGGCGCTGGCAGTCCGGCTGGGGCTGCCGGCAATCGGCTCGGCCCTGCTCCAGTCCATGGCCGGGCGCACCCTTGTGGATATGGTTGCGGTGGACGAGCTATCGATGGGCGGCACCAGCGTGAACGCGCTGCAGCTCCCGGCGTTGCCCGAAGCGGCAATTGGCGCCGACGGGCTGCTGGGCATCGACGCGCTGGCCGACCAGCGCATCCTTCTCGATTACAATGCGAGGCTGGTGACGGTGCAGCCGAGCAGTGTGAAAATCATGTCCGCCGGCGTGGATGAGATTGTGGTGACGGCGCGGCGGCGCAAGGGCCAGCTGATCCTCACCGAAGTGCGGGCAGGCCCGCAGAAGCTGTATGCCGTGATCGATTCGGGCTCGGAAATCAGCCTTGGCAATATTCCGCTGGCGGCCCGGCTGTTCAGCGGCAAGAAGCTGGAGGAGCTGCAAACCATCACCCTGACTGCGGTGACCGGAGAGGTGCTCAAAGCCAGGATCGGGATTTTGCCCGAGCTCCGGGTAGGCAATCTGATCTTGCGCGGGCTGCCGGTAGCCTTTGCCGATGTGGGGCCGTTCGCCCTGTTCGGGCTGGACCGCAGGCCGGCGCTGCTGCTTGGCGCCGATGTGTTGCAGGCGTTCAAACAGGTGGCGCTGGATTTCGGCAACCGCCGGGTGCGGTTCACCATCAAGCGCTGAGTACGGCTCGCGTATCGTACCGGGGCGCAGCTTTGCCAATGCCACCCGCCCCCGCCCCAAGGTGTTTACCCCGCAGCCGCGCCAGTCGCTGTTTCGGCTGGGCCGCTACCGATGCACCCGCAGCACGCGCCCCTGATCTTCATCGGTGGTGAGCCAGAGCGCGCCATCGGGCGCCACACGCACATCCCTTATCCGTTCGGATAGCCGGGGCAGCAAGCGCTCCTGCCGGACCAGTCGCCCGCCCCCATCCAGCACCACGCGGCGCACTTCGCTGGCGGCCAGCGCTCCCACGATCAGGCTGCCATCCCATTCCGGAAACATGGCGCCGCGATAAACCGCCAGCCCCGAAGGTGCTATGGAAGGCACCCAGATCACCCGGGGATCGAGCATGCCGGGGTAGGTTTTGAACGGGCTGATGGTGGCGCCCGAATAGTCCATGCCGTGGGTCGCCACCGGCCAGCCGTAATTGCCGCCCTTTTCGATGAGGTTGATTTCATCGCCGCCCTGCGGGCCGTGTTCATGTTCCCAGAGCCGGCCGGTGGCGGGATCGATCGCCAGCCCCTGCGGGTTGCGGTGGCCAAGGCTCCAGACCGGCGAGCCGGGAAACGGATTGTCTGCAGGCACGCTGCCATCGGCATGCAGGCGGATGATCTTGCCAAGGCCTGACATCAGAACCTGCGCCTGTTCGCGGTAATCAAAGCCGTCGCCGGTGGTCATCACCAGCGTTGTATCGGCCAGCCAGGCCATGCGGCCGCCATAGTGCACCGGCGTTGCCTTGGCAGGCGTGTTGCGGAAGATGATCCGCACATCGCTCAATCGGTCGCCCACAAGCCGCGCCCGGGCGATGCTGGTGGCATTGGCGCCCGCCGGCCCGGCCGCAAACGAGAGGTACAGGGTCTGGTTGTCGGCAAAGCGCGGGTGGAGAATGACATCGAACAGCCCGCCCTGGCTCTTGTTGAATACCGGGGGCACGCCGCGGATGGTGCCGAGCCGGCCATCGCGGCCGATCACCCGCAGCCGCCCGGCGCGCTCGGTTACCAGCACCCGGCCATCGGGCAAAAAGGCGAGGCTCCAGGGATGATCCAGCCCGCGCGCCATGGTGGTGATCTGTGGTGGCGGCGCCGCAAGCGCCGGGCCGGCAAGCACGAGCAGGGCGAAGATCAGGCGGCGCAGCATTTGCATGGCGCATCCATGGCATGTCGCGGCGGCGGCGTGTAGGGCTGGGGCCATGAAGCGCATTACCCTTCTTATCGGCTGGGTTGCAGCGGTGCTGCTTTCCACCATGCTGATCAGCTTTGTGCACTCCGCCATGGTGCAGCAGGAGCTGCTGATGCTGGGGGTGCAGATTTCTCCCATGCTGCGGCTGGAGACGGCAATGCGCGATTTGGCCGGGCTGCTGCCGGCGCTGGGAGCCGTGGTGGCGACAGGCTTTCTCATCGCCTTTCCGGCAGCGGCGCTGGCCAGCCGCCGGGCGCCTGGTTGGCTTGCGGCAATCGGCTACCCGATAGCCGGCGCCATTGCCGTGGGCGCGATGCTGGCCTTGATGCAGGCGTGGTTCAACACCACGCCTATCGCCGGCGCGCGGACCCTGCCGGGCATGCTGCTGATGATCGCTTCGGGTGCTTTGGGCGGCACTCTTTTCAAAGGGCTCGTCGCGCGCCGCTGAGCGGCACTTGTGTTGCAATTTTGGCACACCATATCGGGGTTCTGAAGGAGCGTCGAAGCAATGAACATCGAAAAGTTCAGCGACCGGGCAAAGGGATTTTTGCAGGCCGCGCAGACAGTGGCCATCCGCATGAACCACCAGCGGGTGGCGCCTGAACATCTGTTGAAAGCCCTGCTCGAAGATGATCAGGGCATGGCATCGGGCATCATCAAGGCAGCGGGCGGCGATGCGAAAGCGGCGCTGCGCGAGACCGACCTTGCGCTCGCCCGTATCGCGCAGGTGACCGGAAGCGGCGCGCAGCAACTGGCGTGGGACAATGACACGGTGCGCGTGCTGGACAGCGCCGAGCAGCTGGCAACCAAGGCCAAGGACCAGTTCGTGACCGTGGAGCGGCTGCTGACAGCACTTGCGCTGGCCACCACCACGGCCGCCGGCAAGGCGATGGCGGCAGCACAGGTGAGCCCGCAAGCGCTCAACGCCGCGATAGAAACGGCGCGCAAGGGCCGCACGGCGAATAGCGCCGGCGCGGAAGCCAGTTTTGATGCGCTGAACAAATATGCCCGCGACCTGACCCAGGCCGCGCGCGACGGCAAGCTGGACCCGGTGATCGGGCGGGATGAGGAGATACGCCGCACCATCCAGGTGCTGGCGCGGCGTACCAAGAACAACCCGGTGCTGATCGGCGAGCCGGGCGTGGGCAAGACCGCGATTGCGGAAGGGCTGGCGCTCAGGATCGCCAATGGCGATGTGCCCGATGGGCTGAAGGACAAAAGGCTGATGTCGCTCGATATGGGCGCCTTGATAGCGGGCGCCAAATATCGCGGCGAGTTCGAGGAGCGGCTGAAAGGCGTGCTCGATGAAGTGCGCGCCGAAGGCTCCGACGTGGTGCTGTTCATCGATGAGATGCACACGCTGGTGGGTGCGGGCAAGGGCGAGGGCGCGATGGATGCCTCCAACCTGTTGAAGCCGGCCCTTGCCCGCGGCGAGCTGCACTGCATCGGCGCCACCACGCTCGATGAATA
This sequence comes from Sphingomonadales bacterium, assembly GCA_038325045.1. Lineage (GTDB taxonomy): Bacteria > Pseudomonadota > Alphaproteobacteria > Sphingomonadales > Sphingomonadaceae > Sandarakinorhabdus. The sequence continues at coordinate 259 of JBBQIP010000108.1, read as the reverse complement.
TAGGAAGCATGTGGAAAAGGATGCCGCTCTGGAGCGGCGGTTCCAGCCGGTGATGGTGGGCGAGCCCAGTGTGGAGGACACCATATCGATCCTGCGCGGGCTGAAGGAGAAATACGAACTGCACCACGGGGTAAGGATCACCGATGGGGCAATCGTGGCGGCGGCAACGCTCTCCAACCGCTATATCGCCGACCGGTTTTTGCCCGACAAGGCGATCGACCTGATGGACGAGGCAGCCTCGCGGCTGCGGATGGAAGTG